>JAUVFC010000171.1 GCA_030594505.1 Desulfobacterales bacterium | reverse complement strand
AAATTAAACCACGAAGGACACGAAGGTTAGAATTAATGCTTTTATAATTTCTTCGTGTTCTTCGTGTTCTTCGTGGTTTAATTTCCCGTGTAGTTATCTACTTTGACCCTATACACTCTTTTAGTTTCTCCACGCACAACCGGTTTTCTTCCGAGCCCTTCAAGGCGATCCGTATATACCGGTCGTTAAGCCCATAAAAATTTGAACAATCCCGAATAAGGATCTTTTCTTGCGCCATTTTATGAAAGACCTCGGGCGCGCTCATCCTGCCTGTTAGTTCAAAAAGTATAAAATCGGCAGCGCTCGGGAAAGGACGCAGTTCGGATATATCCTTAATAAGACCTAAGAAGGCCTCTCTTTCTTTTTCAACGAATCGCGCGACCTCCGTGACAAATTTATCCTGCTCCAGCAAATACTCGCCGGCCGCCTGCGCAAGCCGGTTGACGCTCCAGGGTTGCTTGAACCGGGTAAAGGAACGAACAAGCTCGGACGATCCGGTAAGAATCCCGAGCCGAAGTCCGGGGATCCCAAAGATCTTTGAAAAGGAGTGCAAAACTACTACATTATCAACGTCCAGCCTTGCCATTGTTTCTGAATCAGCATCAGGGACAAACGGCATATACGATTCATCAACAATAAAACGCACCTTAGGGTAATTGTAAATCAGTCCCTTCAAAACCCTTGACGGAATGAGGCGCCCCGTGGGGTTGTTCGGATTGCAGACAAACACCGAATCTATGCCCTTGATCGCGTCTTCTATCTCCACGGCGTTTAGTTCGAATTCATCTTTTTTCCGTGCCAGATAGAATGTATGAGAGACATTGTATGCATCGCAGGCATCCCGATAATCCGAATAGGTAGGCCCGATAATCAGCGCCTTTTTCATGTTCAGCGCAAGAGGGGCTGAGTATATAAACTCAGTGGTTCCGTTTCCCGCCAATACCCGGTTGGTCTCAATACCGGCTTTTTCCGCAAACAATCGCCTTAAGGACATGCTGTCCACCTCCGGGAGCGCCCCGATTTCCTTCCATCTTTCCCGGAGATGACGCTCTAAACCTTGCGGCATCCCGAGCGGAGATACGTTGCTGCTCATATCCGTGATCTCCGCTGGATCACATGCCAGCTCTTGCGCTATCTTATATATGTTGCCGCCGTGCCCTTTGATCATAATCTTTAAAAAAGATAAAAGCTACTCGCTATTTCCCTTTTGCTCCAGCTCAAAGTTGAGGATTTCCAGAAGGGATACTCCTTGCCTTCTGACAACCCTTGTGTCTCCAATTGCAATTTTCTTTTTAAACACAGGCCCGTCAATTACCAAGGTGTGATATTCTCCTTTTTCTCCGCAGATATCCACTCCTTCTTTTTGCATTTCACTAATAAACTCCTGGTTTATCTTCCTTCCCAGCCAGTTCATGCCTAAAGAATCGTCCTTTACAGCTATCACCACAGCCTCGAACCCGGCCTGCATAAATTGCAAAAGGAGGTCTTTGCCGTCTATCCCCCAAAGTGGGAGTAAAGGGTTTATCTCTGTGTTCGCACATACCCTTTCCAGCCATATCCTGTGCTCCTCCAGGTAGAGGTCACCGAAGACCCCTCCCTGGATGCCCTTTTCTTTGAAAAAAGCCAAAGCCCTTTTGAATTCCTTTTCATATGTGTTCCGTGAGGCGCATCTATGATAGACAGGAACCCCTATAGCCTGAGATTGAGCCATGAGAAGCTCTTTACTCAACCGGTGTGATCGAGTGTGGCTTCCGTCAGTGGCAAACATGGTAAAGAAATAAGCCACATCATGCCCCTCAAGCATCGCCTTATAGCAAGAGAGGCAACTATCCTTTCCCCCGCTCCAGGAACTGAAAACTTTCATTTTATCCAACCGCTACGTTTTGTTATTCAGGTCAAAATGTATACGAGAGCCCCAGTGTAAATGTTCTGCCCGGAGCCGGACTAAAATATTTCACACCAGTCCACGATTTATAACCATAAGAATTGTATTCTTCATCCAAGAGGTTATCGACTGCTAAAAACAATGACCACCATTCATGCTCATAATTAATTTTTGTATCTACCGTAGTGTAACTGGAAAGTTTATCATCATTCGCTGAATCTAAATAAGAACTGCCGACCCTGGTAATGATCAGGTTTGCTTTCAGCCCGAAATTCGTCTTGAATCTTGCCCCAAAACCTCCTTTATGTATAGGGATATTAGTTAGATATTTATCCTTATCATCCCCGCTTTCGTTTTTAGCCCTTGTGTAAGTATAATTAACAAAACCGGTTAATCCTTCAATAAGTTTGAAATCCAAATTCGTCTCTATCCCTTTGTGGGATGTTTCGCCATAATTCTTGTATGTGCCGGCTGCTCCATCATACCAAATTTCATTGTCAAGCCTCATCCAGTATAAACTAACGCTTGCTTTCAGGTAATCGTTAAATCGATGGCGTATTCCCATTTCATAATTTGTCGCTTCTTCAGGATTTAAATCAGGATTCGCAGCATTATAAGTAAATATTTGTCCTATCGTGGGGGTTCTGAAAGCCTGCGCGTAATTAGCATAGAGATTGGAATCTTGTTGATAGGTATATACTATTCCACACCTTGGAGTTATTTTAGACATCTCCTTTTTTTTCGAATTACTTCCATCTTCATAGTCGGCAAAGTCAAACTCTACCAAATCGTATCTTATCCCTGCTATAAGTACGAGAGGATCAAATAATTTAATCTCATCTTGAATATAAGGGCCGATCTTGTCTTTTTTGACCCTGTAATCTTTCTCAATAGCGCCTCTTACCTGGTCAGGCGCGTCATACTCCTGGTAATCAACATCATTTTTCTCTAAATCGATTCCTGTTGTAAAGGAATGCTCCATTCCAAGGATTTCCTAATTCGTGTTTAAGCGGAAAAGCAGGCCACAGGTATCTTCATTTTCAAGCTGCTCTTTTGTAGGCTTAGTTGTAGCGGTATAAAAAGATTCCCCGTCTTCATACCTATAATAAAATGTTCCTTCTATATCGGAAGCATTCCCCATGTCCTTGTGGTAAGTTATTTCTGAATCACTCTTTTTAACCTCGCTCTTATCATCCTCTGAACCCGGCTTTGCCTGGCGGCGGTCTTGCTCAATCAGGTCTTCAGCTATTGCCCAGGGGTGGGCGCCTCTTTCTTTTTCATGGTAATTTAAAGAGAGTTTTAAATTTTGCGCCTCGTCGATTAAAAAATCTAATTTCCCATTCAAGTGAATATTCTCATAATCAGAATGTCTTCGGAAGCCATCGGTTGACTTTCTGCTTACACCTAAGTAATAACCGGTTTTTTCAACCATTCCCGAAGTGGAAACATTATAATTTTGGGTATTAAAACTTCCATAAGAACCGGATATTTTAGTCTCGGGAGTAGCGCCCGGCCTTTTGGTAATGATATTAATTACTCCGGACATAGCATTGTCACCATAAAGAGCAGACGCAGGCCCCCTTAAAACTTCTATTCTCTCAACATTATCCAAAGGAATTAAATCCCAATCTACAAGTTTATCCTTGCCTTTGTTTTGCGGTATTCCATCTATAAGTATTAATTGATGCGTTGACATGCCACCCCAAAAACCACGCATATTTATCCTGCCCGCCGTCCCTACGCCGGAAGAGTCATACGTATAGATACCTTCTAAATTTTTTAATAAGTCAGGAATATTTTTTGCGTTTGAATCTTTAATCTCTTCTTCTGAAATGACACTTATACTGGAAGAAACTTTTGACAACTTCCTTTCCGCTCTTGAAGCGGTCACCACCACTTCTTCGAGCACCACCACGTCGCTTTCGCCTTCCTCGGATGAACTCGCATCCTGCGCGCATACCACCGGAACAATACACAGACAGAGCACAAAAACCATAAATCCAACAAAACGTTTCATAAAATCCTCCCTTCCCCCCTCGAGGAATGTTAAGTGTTTATGGCTTTGCCCAGGTCTCCTGGCTCACGGTCATCCTAATTGCCGCGCCTTCCCAACCAATCGTACAAGTCAGTGGCATTATTGCGGCTTTCGTCCCGATCACAGTCGCGGGGCGGCGGGAGATTTTCACTCCCTTCCCTTGGGCCGTGGGAAAAAATAATCGCCCCATCTTACTTGTCTTTTGATCCGGCTTCTACGTTGCATCAAGGGTTACATATCCTGATATGCGCTCCTTGATGCGCCTCGAATCCGAACCAAAATCCGGCGTAATATTGTGGCGCCTATTTGTTCCCACGGCCCTTGAAACAAAGCCGACCAAAAAAAATCCCCAAACCGATTTCTCAGCTTGGGGATATCCCTTTTTTATCCTCAAAACTTACTGCCTATAACTTCTTTTCCACGGAAGTTATAGCACGCTATATTTTTTCAGGCAGGTCTTCTGGCTCCCGGATCATCCTACTGTGAGACCTTTGCAAAACTGCCATTTTCTCGTGATGCGGTGTCAGGCTTCGATTTTTAATCCTCGAAATACCTAATGTATTCCTCCGGTTAAAATTCTTGCCTTCCTTGCCTGACGAAAAAATGTCGCGTTTT
>JAUVFC010000050.1 GCA_030594505.1 Desulfobacterales bacterium | reverse complement strand
TAAAATATATCGATGAAGAATACGGGGCATGATTGATTAGTGTCTTTTTTGGACACAGATGAACACAGATTGTCAGGATATTGAATATAAAGTTACGAGTTGCGAGTTTTATTCTTGTAACACGTAACACGTAACTCGCAACCTGTAACTGTATATATCCGTGAGAATCTGTGTCCTGATTTACTTATCATTTTTAAACTGTAATTCATGAAGTTTGAAATATTCGCCTTTCATGGCAAGAAGTTCTTCGTGTTCTCCTTCCTCTACAATCGTTCCCTTTACGATAACAACGATCCTGTCTGCGCTGCGGACGGTAGAAAGCCGATGCGCAATCACAAATGTAGTGCGTCCCTTCATCAGATTTTCAAGGGCTTTCTGCACGGCAAGCTCTGACACTGTGTCAAGCGCGGACGTTGCCTCGTCTAAAATCAGAACAGGGGCGTTTTTCAAGAGAGCGCGGGCGATGCAGATCCGCTGTTTTTCGCCACCGGAAAGACGGGCTCCCATTTCTCCGGCCATTGTGTCGAAACCATTGGGAAGGGCTTTGATAAAATCATACGCATACGCAGCCCTGGCAGCCCGGGTGATATCTTCCTCTGAAGCGTTCAAGTTCCCGTAGGCGATATTGTTTCGAATAGTATCATTAAACAGGATGGTGTCTTGTGTAACCATAGCAATCTGCCTGCGCAACGATGCGAGAGTGATATCCCTGATGTCCGTGTCATCGATCATGATCGAGCCTTCGCATACATCGTAGAAGCGCGGGATCAGATTGACAAGGGACGTTTTCCCCCCTCCGCTCGTTCCCACAAGGGCCAGCACCTCGCCGGCAGAGACACGGAGATCGATATTTTTCAGAACGAGATCATCCTCATATTTAAACGACACATTACGAAAAGTTACAGAATGGCTCCCGAGCGGGATATTTTTGGTGTTCTCTTTTTCCCGGACTTCCGGTTTTGTGTCCATTATGTCATAAATCCGCACTGCGGCAGCCAGTCCTTCCTGCAGCGTATTGTTTAAAACGCTCATCCTTCTTACCGGTTTAAAGAGCATCGATACCGCCGCCATAAAGGAAAAAAAAGTTCCGGGGGTTGCCGTGCCTTTGAGTACATTGTATCCGCCATACCAGATAATAAAGGAGATACCTATCGCCCCCAGCAGGTCTATGACGGACGGAGACATGGCACGTACCGTGACGGCCTTTAATTCGTTACGAAACAGACGAAATGTCCTCTGAAAGAACCGCTTATTTTCATAATCTTCCATTCCGAATATCTTTACGATTCTTGTCCCTGAGAAGGTTTCGTGCAGGAGGACGTTCATGTCGGCGGTTGCTTCCTGGCACCCTGTGCTGGCGCTGCGCATCCTGCGCCCGAATTTTACAAGGGGGATGACTGCTAACGGCAAGACGGTAACGGCCAGAGTCGCAAGCTTCCAGTCACGGTAGAATATCACAAAAAGGAGAGCTATGACGGTAAAGAAGTCTTTAAGAATACCGGTTATAGCGCCGGAGACCATCATTTTAACGAGATTGACGTCATTGATTATCCTGGACATAAGAATGCCTGTTTTGTTCCTGGAAAAGAACGATAACGACAGGGTCTGTATGTGAGAATAAAGATCGTCTCGTAATTGTTTTATAACACGTTGTCCCACATAATTCATCAGGTAAGCCTGACCAAAGTGGAAAACTCCCTGGATAATATAGATGCCGATAATGGCAAGCGGGAGCAATCTGAGCATATCAGCATCTTTTTTGATAAAAATGTCGTCTATTATCGGCTTGAATATAAAGGCTATTGTCGATGTTGTGCCCGCGATTCCGAGCATACATATCATCGCAAATGTCAGACGCATCCAGTAGTTCTTTACGACGGGGAACAGTCTTTTTAAGAGTTCTATATCGGAAGATTTATTTTTTTTGTCCATATTGTTTCTATTCTCTATTCTCTGACTTCTATTCTCTGACTTCTGTCCTCTGTCCTCTGTCCTCTTCTCTTGTCACGCAAGCATCCTCAGCGCTACTTTGGCGGCCATCGCTGACGCTCCGGGGGCGCCCAGCTCTTTTCTGATGGCATTAAGTTGTTGTTGCATTTCAGCACGAGCTTCTTTGTCTTTAAGAAGCCTTAAAGCGTGGTCGGCAATATTTTCAGGAGATGCGCTTTCCTGAATCAGTTCCGGGACAACCTCTTTACCGGCGATGAGGTTGGCCAGGCCGACATGTTTTACCCGTATCAGTTTTGTCCCCAGCCAGTAACTGAACGGGGAGATTTTATATACAATGATCATTGGTGTGCCAAATAGCGCTGCCTCCAGAGTGGCCGTTCCGGATGCCGAGATTACAAAAGAGGCTGAATGAAGTACTTTATGTATATGTATATTACCTTGTACAATCGATATGTCGGCCCTGCACCCCCTTGCCATCTCTTCCATTTTGTCTTTATCCAATGATGGGGCTACAGGTATGGTGAATTTAACTTCCCGGGTCTGTTCGGATATTATTTCCGCCGCCTGCAGCATTACAGGAAGGAGGCGCGCAACCTCCTCATTGCGACTCCCCGGCAGGAGACCTATGATCGGCGCCCCTTCTTTGTTCAGGGTATTGTTAAAATCCTCCGGTGAGATATTGTCTAATAAGGGATGACCTACAAAGGTTACAGGTATATTATGTTCTTTGTAAAAATCAGCCTCAAAAGGGAGAATAACCACCATTTCGTTAACCAGTTTTCGGATTTTTTTAACACGGCCTGTTCTCCACGCCCATACTTGCGGACTGATATAATACATGACCGGGATATTCATTTTTTTTGCCGCAGCAGCCAGTTTGAGGTTGAAATCGGGAAAATCGATCAGTATGAGAAGATCCGGGCGCAGCCTCTTTAGATCTTTTTTCAACACAGAGAGCGCTTTAAGGATTGTCCCGATTTTTGAAAACACTTCGGAAAGACCGACTACTGAAAGCGTTTCAGCATTGACCCGGATCGTTACCCCGGTTCCTTTCAGTGCGGCGCCACCCACCCCCAAGAAGGAAATGGAGGGATCGTGTGCCTGTATCGCCCTGACCAGGTTGGCTCCGTGGAGATCACCGGAGGCCTCTCCCGCAATGATCATTATTCTTTTTCTCATTTCGCCTTCTTGATTTGATCTATGACGCTTAGCGCCACTTTCAGGGCGTTTCTCCCGTCACGGCCTGAGACTGCCGGGCCTTCCCGCTTTGATACACACCGCATGAATGATCGTAATTCCGCGTCTAATGGGTCTGCCTGTGTAAAATTCATCTGCTTTATATCCATACCGGGGATAAGTCCGGACGAATTGTTGTTGTCCCGTTTTACCACGGTGATATCACGATTTGCATAATCGACAGCTATATATGCGTCCTTTTGAAAGAGGCGGATTTTTCGCATCGATTTCATGGAGATGCGGCTTGCCGTTATATTGGCGACGCAGTTGTTCGCAAATGTCAGTCTGGCGTTTACAATATCTATATAAGGAGACACAATCGATACGCCCACCGCATCTATTTTCCTGACTTCTGATTTGACAAAATTTAATATGATATCAATATCATGAATCATTAAATCGAGCACTACGTCAACATCAGTGCCCCTTGCCTGATAGATGCTCAACCGATGAGATTCAATAAATATCGGTTGGTTGATAACACCTTCAAGCGCTATAACCGCGGGATTAAACCGTTCTAAATGACCGACCTGAATGATTTGCCCACGTGCATCAGCAATGTCGATCAAGGCGTTGGCCTCTTTAAGGGTTGTCGTTATAGGCTTTTCGATGAGTACATCCACATCATTTTCCAAAAAGTCCTTACTGATATTGAAATGATTCGGCGTTTGAGTGACAACACTAACCGCATCTATCTTGCCGATAAGGTCCTTATAATTCGTCAGTGCCCTGGTATTGAATTTCTCAGCAACTGAACGTGCTTTGTCCAGGTCGTTATCTACGACCCCCACCAATTCTACGTCATCCATGCCGGCATACTTTTCAGCATGAAATTTACCAAGATATCCAACCCCTACCACGCCGACCTTTGTTTTTTTCATCTTTTAAAGTGTACTCCTGTATACTCCATTTTTAGTACAATAGAGCCAGTTTCAAAACGTCCCCTTTTACCCGATCGCTGCGTCAGGCTCAAATTCTAATCCTCGAAATACATCAAGTATTCCTGTGGTTAGAATTTTCACCTTCCCCCGGCGACGGGACTTACAGCTTGACCTTGGGACAAAATTGAACATTTTGAAACTGGCTCAATGATCCTTTTATCAGAATTATAACAAAATGAAAACACCTATCGCGAAGAGACTTATTATAAACTCCAAACCGTCAACTCCTTTCGTTCGATTCAGAATTGATCGGGCTAAGTTGGTTTTTTCAAGGGGGGAATGTTGAGACTTTTTACGAATTCATCAAAGTTGAGTTGGAATATATTATTTGTTGATGGCGGTTCTACGGACAGTACTACAACCTCTATTTTACAGAAATTGCACGCCGCCATGGAAGGTATTGTTCTCAGCCTTGGTTATCCATACAACCTGTGCCGTGGTCTTTGGCCGATCGAGTTTGAAATGAGAAAGATCTACTTCAAAATCTTTTGAGAAATCAAAACCTTTTTCCTTTCTACACGAAAAACTCAAGCCCCCTTTGGATATGTCAATGGTGTCTATCCGTACCTTTCCATTGCGTCCGGATTCTTTGCTGTTGGTAAAGAAATAGACGGGAGCCGAGCTTTTGCTCCTTGGGAACTTTCGTTTTTTTACATTCTTACAAAGCCTGATCTTTTGCAATGAAGAATCGAGTACTCTGACAATGTCTTTTAATCGACATGGTTTGGGAAGAAAACCATTAACATTTACGCTATTGATCATTTCTGATACAAGCCTATGGTTAATCAGCGATCCTGTGCACAGGATAGAGACAATTCCCGGTTTTTTTTCTTTAACAGCTTTTATGAATGATAATCCGTCCATTTCGGGCATTGCATAGTCTACCAATGCCACATCGTATTCGATGTGGTCAAGCTGGCTCAAGGCCTCCAGGGGGTCTTGAAAAGGAATCACGGGGTAGCTGCATAATTCCAGAAGTTCCTTTAATTCTTTGAGGATTACAGGATCGTCATCTACAAGCAGTATTTTTATCTTTTTCATGGCGTATCCATCCTAATATTATAATAATTCATAATTACATCTTTTATTCCCCACGTAAGTCATCAAGTTTTCATTACGCATTTATCATGCCAATATGAGCGGTCAGCTTTGAGCTATGGGCCATCAGCCAAAATGTTGCTTGACTACCTTTTGAAAGGTCTGATAGTATCAATACCACTACTGGGTATGATCTCCATTAGTTGATACACGCCAGCCTGGGTACTATACGGGATTAATTTATAGACTTCAAGTTTTTATTTTGTCGTCTCCGATGCGGTGCATCGCACATCTTCGGATGAAAAGCTTTGCACTGTTTATGCAACCCATTGCACATATTTAGGAAGAAATTGGGGAATAGAGGACAGAGGTCAGAGGACAGAGAATAGAGGTCAGAGGACAGAGAATAGAGAATAGAGGACAGAGGACAGTAGCGCGGCCCTTTAGGGCTTGCTCATAGCGGGCAAGGCTAAAGCCTTGCGCTACCTCTGATCATCTGACCTCTGTTCTCTGACCTCTGACTTCTGACATTCAAGAGGTGTATATGGGCAGTATACTGCAAAGTAAAGAGATTATTTTAGGTGTATGCGGTGGGATCGCCGCATACAAGAGCGTGGAACTCTTGCGGCTCCTCGTAAAAGAAGAGGCCCGAGTTCGCGTTGTCATGACACAGGCTGCCACGGCTTTTGTGGGGCCTATGACGTTTGAAGCGCTTTCCGGGAGACCTGTTTTAACCGATCTGTTTCTTCAAGAAAATGGAAAGGGAGAAATTCGTCATATTTCATGGGCTGAAGAGGCGGATGCCGTTGTTATTGTTCCTGCTACCGCAAACATTATAGCCAGGGTGGCCCATGGAATCGCTGATGATCCTCTTACCACTCTCCTCCTTGCAGTTCAGACGCCTGTGTTGATTTGCCCTTCCATGAATGTTCGAATGTATCAAAATCCAATAACCCAGGATAATCTAAGACGCCTAAAGACCTTTGATTTTCACGTATTGGAGCCTGAAAGCGGTCCTATGGCCTGCGGAGACAGTGGGCCGGGGCGTTTGCCGGAACCGCAGACCATTGTTGAGCGCTTAAAGAGATTAGTCGCCCCGCCAGACCTGAAGGGTAAATCTTTTTTAATAACAGCAGGCCCTACACAAGAGCCGATGGACCCTGTAAGATTTCTCAGCAACCCGTCTTCCGGGAAGATGGGATATGCCCTGGCTAAGGCGGCACGTCTAAGAGGCGCCAGGGTCGTGCTGATCAGCGGCCCGACCTGTCTCAACGCTTCCCCTGATGTTGAGGTGATCAGAGTTCGTACTGCGGAAGAGATGGAGGAAGCTGTCTTGCAGCATTTAGATTCTGCTGATATAATTATAAAAGCAGCAGCAGTTTCAGATTACAGACCGGCTGAAGTGTCGGATCAGAAGATGAAAAAAGTACGTGAAAATCTGGTCGTAGAGTTGCGCAGGACACCGGATATATTGAAAAAATTAGGGGAAATTAAGGGAGGGCGCGTATTAGTCGGGTTTGCCGCAGAGACTGAAAGGGTCGTTGAAAACGCTGAGGCTAAACTTAAAGAGAAGAATCTTGATTTGATTGTTGCAAACGATATCACAAGGACTGATTCAGGATTTGGCGCTGACACGAATTGCGTCACCCTGATTTTCAGAGATGGCCGCAGGGAATCGCTTCCCCTGATGTCGAAAGAGGCGATCGCCGATTTGATTTTAGATAAAGTAATGGAAATAAAAGCCTTGGGGTTCAGACAGGATTAACAGGATCTTCAGGATAGGTCTTTTCCTTAGAACAAAGCCTTATTTTTTTATCCTGTCCCATCCTGTTCATCCTGTCAAAAATAAAAATGGAAAAATCTCCTATACGTAAGGACAACAAACCTCTCCTTTTTGATGAGGCAGTAAATGATTTTATCGCCTATTTGCGCTATCTGGGCGCGATGGGGTGCACCGGGTTCGCCCTTTCCCGGAAGACGCGGGATGTCCTGGCCGGATGGGGGAATGATGGGGCAAAAGCTGAGACATTAGATGAAATACAAAAGGATTTAGGGGATTGTAAAAGATGTAAGCTTCAGAAAGGGCGCAAGAATATTGTTTTCGGAAAGGGGAATCCCCGGGCAAGACTTGTTTTCGTTGGGGAAGGCCCCGGCCATGAAGAAGATTTGCAAGGCGAACCATTTGTCGGGGCGGCCGGCCAGCTCCTGACCAGGATTATTCAGGCGATTGACTTGACTCGCGAAGATGTTTACATATGTAATGTTGTGAAATGTCGTCCCCCGCAAAACAGAAATCCTGAGCAGGACGAAGTTTCCGCCTGTATTCCGTTTCTCACCCGCCAGCTAAGGGCAATCCGTCCACGTGTTATCTGCTCTCTGGGGGCCGTCGCTGCACAGACCTTGTTGAATACGAATGAGCCGATAACAAAGCTTCGGGGGCGCCTCCATTACTATGAGGGGATTCCTCTGGTCGCTACCTATCATCCTGCTTACCTCCTCCGGAATCCCGCAAGGAAACGTGATACGTGGGAGGATATGAAGAAAGTACAGAAGCTTATATTACAGAGGACAGAGGACAGAGAATAGAGGACAGAGAACAGTAAAATCATGAAGCTGGGAAGCTGGGAAGGTGCGATGGTGTGAAGGTGTGAGTTTTCCCATCTTCGCACCCTCTCAACTTCTCATCTTCTGATTTCTGACTTCTATTTTCTGACATCTGATAAACAACCAATGACTAATGACAGATCGCACATACTTTGCAGCATTTTATTGTGCCTATTTTTTCTTCTTATTGTCACATGTAAGCCATGTGCTGCGGGTGCCGGTGCGATCTATATTGTTCGCGCGGAGGGCACTATCAATCCGGGTCTTGCCGGTTCTCTGGTAACAAAGATCCGGAAGGCGTATGATGACGGCGCGGCCTGTATCGTAATTGAACTGGATACCCCTGGCGGCCTGGGGCTTTCCATGCGTACAATTGTAAAGGAGATATTGGCATCCGGAGTTCCTGTTGTGGTCTTTGTCTCCCCTGCTGGCGCAAGGGCGGCGTCGGCCGGCGTTATGATTACTCTGGCGGCGGACATAGCGGCCATGACTCCTGGAACTAACATAGGCGCGGCCCATCCGGTAACTGTCGGTGACAAAAAGATGGACGAGACCATGACGGAAAAGGTGACCAACGACATGGTGGCTTATATCAGAAGTATTGCCGAAAAAAGAGGCCGCAACGCTGACTGGGCTGAAAAGGCCGTAAGAGAGAGTGTTTCCATAACCGAAAAAGAGGCCCTCAGGCTCAAGGTCATCGACGTAGTGGCAAACGATCTGGACGATCTTCTACAGAAGATTGACGGTCGCACAATAAAAGGAAAAGGGATATTAAAAACTGCCGGGCTAAAAAGGGTGGAGCTGAAAGAGAATTTCAGGGACAGGATACTAAAGACACTCAGCGATCCGAATATAGCATATATCCTTATGATGATAGGTATGGCAGGCATCTATTTTGAACTTTCCAATCCAGGGGCGATATTCCCCGGAGTAATCGGCGCTGTTTGTTTGATTTTGGCATTCTTTTCTTTTCAGACGCTTCCGGTCAATTATGCCGGGATGTTATTGATACTCCTTGCGATTATTCTGTTCATTCTTGAAATGAAGATAATTAGCTACGGCCTTCTCAGCCTGGGGGGTATTCTGTCGCTTTTATTGGGTTCTCTTATGCTTTTTGATATAGGCAGTGAGGTCGGGCTGCAACTTTCTTTGAGAGTCCTTATTCCAACGGTTGTATTGGTCTCCGGCTTTTTCGTGGTTGTGGCGAGTTTTGCGTTCAGGGCTCAGATTTCCAAAGTCAGAACAGGGTTTCAGGGATTGATAGGAGAGATTGGGATAGTGCAAAAGGCTCTATCACCTGAGGGAAAGATCCACGTACACGGCGAACTCTGGAATGCGATTTCAGATGAGGTGATTGAAGAGGGGGCCAAAGTAAAAGTGATTAGTGTTGAAAACTTAGTTTTAAAAGTGGAGAGGGCTCATAGCTGATAGGCGAGAGGATTTGAAATGGGATTTGCGAGAGCTTTGCATAACGCGACATTTTTTCGTCAGGCAAGGAAGGCAAGAATTTTAACCGGAGGAATACATTATGTATTTTGAGGATTAAAATTTGAAGCCTGACGCCGCATCACGGAAAAATGGCAGTTATGCAAAGCTCTCTTTGCGTTTGGGAAATTATAAGATGATCACAAAACCACGAAAGGACGAAAGCACGAAAGAGAAAAACATGAAGGGGGTTTTTATTTCAAACAAGTTTTAGCATTGAAGTTCTTATTTCGCGTTTTCGTACCTTCGCGTTTTC
>JAUVFC010000187.1 GCA_030594505.1 Desulfobacterales bacterium | reverse complement strand
TCATCTATAGTCATAAACAGGAGGTCTTTTTCACACCGGAGCAGGGCCTTGTCTCTTAATTCTCTTTTAGAGAGATGGATCTCCCTATATCTTGGTTCATGAAAATTAGAGTGGATTTCAATTAGATTATTTGTCAATATGGAGCCGTCCAGGATCTCTCCGCAGAGTGCACACTTCCAGTCCTGGGGCAGATCCTCGTGAGACATAAACAGATCGTATATGAATCCTTCCCGGTTTTTATATATATTTCGATCCGTCATAATTTTTAAAAAACAGCATTGGATTTTTGCTCGACAGGTCTTAATTTTACCCAGGATCGCAAAGAGTTCGACAGGGAGGCTTTTTGCGGCCATACCCTCTAAGGCCGCTATGGAATAGCTCATTTCATAGAAGGATTCTATAATCTCTTTTACGTTTGGATACTTCTCAATCTTCAATGGACATAACCCAACCAAAAGGATCTTCGGCTTCACCATACTGTATGGCGGTAATCTCGTTATAAAGACGTTGTGCCATTGGTCCGACATTCCCGTCTTTTATCGTTATGACCTGATCGCCCCAGGCAAGCTCATTGACCGGAGAAATAACAGCAGCGGTTCCGGAACCGAACACTTCCTGAAGTATCCCTTTTTCATGGGCCGACATTACCTCATCAATGGTTATGGGGCGTTCTTCCACCGGAACATTCCAGTGTTTTGCCAGCGCAATAACCGAGTCCCGCGTGAGCCCGGCCAGGATGCTCCCTTGTAATGGAGGGGTGACCAGGGTGTCGTCAATCCTAAAAAAGATGTTCATGGTGCCTACTTCTTCTATATATCGTTGTTCAACTCCGTCCAGCCAGAGGACCTGGGTATATCCTTTTTCTTTTGCCGCTTCGGCCGCATACAAGCTGGCCGCGTAATTGGCCGGTGTTTTTGCCATCCCCAGACCGCCGCGCACAGTCCTCACATATTTATCAGTTACCCAAATCTTTACAGGATCGAATCCTTCAGGGTAGTAAGCTCCCACCGGCGACAAGATAATAAAGAACCGATAGGTGTATGAAGGACGAACCCCCAGGTATGGATCCATTGCCATGATCGTCGGTCTTATGTAGAGGGAGGTCCCGGGAAGGCTGGGAATCCACTCCTGTTCAAGAACCAGCAATTTTTTTAAGGCCGAAAGTGTAAACTCCGGATCTATCTCCGGAATGCAGAGCATTTTGGCGGAAATATTTAGGCGCACAAAATTGTCCTCAGGCCGAAAGAGCTGAATAGTTCCGTTTTTCGTGCGATATGCCTTTAATCCTTCAAAGATGGCCTGCCCGTAATGCAGGACCATAGTGGCCGGGTCCATCATGATCGGCCCGTATGGTTCTATGCGCGCGTTATGCCAACCTTTTGTCGGGCTGCAGTCCATATTGAACATATGGTCTGTAAAATGGGTCCCAAAATTAAGTTCTGACTCCTTGGGTTTTTCTTTCAGTTTTTCAGCCCCGACAATTTTTAACTCCATCCCTGTTTCCCTTCCCTTTCTCCGGAATATATAAGTTGCTTTTTCCCCCTTATATTTCCTTTTGAAACTGCCTCATTGGTTTAGTCCTTGTAAAGGACATTGCAAGCACTTGGGCCTTGATTTTGAACAAAGAGTGTTTCCCAGGCAAACCAAAAGCGCATGGTATTCATTATACAAGGAGACATCCTGTGGAAGATGATCCATAAAAAAATCCCGTATCATATCATAAGACGCGTCATCCGGGATCAGATGGTGTCTGTAAAGAATCCGATTGGTATATGTATCCACAACAAAACTAAGCTGTTCCGCGGCATACAGAATGATGCTGTCGGCTGTTTCCGGCCCTATCCCCTTAACCTTTAGGAGTTCTTCTCGCAGGGAAGTCGTATCAGTCCGCAAAAGTCTGTTCAGGTTACCGCCATAACCGTTGTACAGGAATCGCATGAAAGACTTCAGCCTTTCAGCCTTAATGTTATAATAACCGGCCGGTCTTATTAAGGCGGCTAATTCCTTTACCGGCATATTATAGATGGCATCCGGCGAAAGGACCTTTTTTGCCTTTAATTGGGCGAGACCCTTTTCCACATTGCGCCATGCAGTGTTCTGGGTTAAAATAGCCCCTACAATCACCTCAAACCTTGATTCCGCAGGCCACCAGTGCCGTGGGCCAAACGCCTCAAAAAGCCTGTCGTATATTTCCAGTAATATCAGTTTCTTGATGGACATTGTCTCAACTAATACTCGCGTCCTCTCCATCAACGTTTACTTACCCTCAACTTATCAACCAGTTTCTTTTCATAACATTGAGGCTCTTCAAGAAGCGGAGAAACCTTGCGGTTTTCGTTCAGCTTCATAATAAGAAAATTGAGCTTCTTCATCTTACGATATTTTTCTTCTGTGTCCGGCATCGCGGCCAACAGGTCTTCCACCTGCTGAATTTCCTTTTTTAATTCGATTTCAGGCGGAAGACATTGAGCATTTTTCAATATCTTATAGGCCATTCTCAGATCTTCCGGTATGTGCGAATCATTTTCGAGATCGAGGGGCTTGCCGGCTCCGGGGAGGTTATCAAAAACTCCGCGTTGCTGTGCCTCCATAATACGATGTTCACTGATTTTCTGAAAAGCAATCATACGTTATAAAGTTCCTTCTCAATAAAAAGCTCTACAATCTCTTTGTCCAACCGCCCCTTTTCTGCTTCCTCTTTTAATATATTGAGAGCCTTGTCAATCGGCATGGTGCGCCGATAGGGACGATCAGAGGCTGTAAGTGCGTCATATATATCAACAACAGCCAGGATTCGGGACTGTAGTGGAAGCGCCTCTCCGCTAATTCCATTCGGATAACCGGTTCCGTCCAGCATTTCGTGATGGGAAGCGGCAAAAAATGGCACCTTTTCAAGGTATTCGGGAAACGGAATGTTCTCAATAATACGTAATGTATGATCCGCGTGCGACTGAATTTTCTTATATTCTTCCTCTGTGAGGTTCCCCCTTATTACCGATAATGCGTGAAATTCCTCTTTCGCTAAATAAGGCCTGGTTTCCCCCTCCAATGTTGTGTAGTTGCACGAGGCGATACCCTCTAAGATATTCAGATCTTCGTCAGAAAGAAAATTGCTTGTATTAACATGGCATACAAAGTCGAATTTATCCTGCAGACCCTTGTAGACGGACCGATTTGATGTCGCAAGTGTTTCGTTATCTGAATTTCCTCTCACCTGGAGCCCCTCGTGTAATCTATGCGTTTCCAATGCCTTAATCAATTCGAAACGTGCTTTAATAGCGGATAATTTGTCATCGGAAAGCTTACTGCTTTTGTCTAAGATATGCTCGGGGACTCCTATTTTTCCGATATCGTGAAGCCACGCTGAATAGTGGAGTTCTTCTAATTGCTCCGAGGTAAAGGTTACATTGAAAAAACGGTCTGTCACTGCGTCATTGATCGCTATGGCCACCGCCCCGGAATACGCGGCCACCCGCCTTGAATGACCGGCCGTGTGAGGGCTTCTGGCGTCGATAGCGGATGCGGAATATTGAATCAAAGATTTAAACAGATTCTTTATGTCGCTTATTAAACGAGCATTACGAATGGCCACGGCAGCCTGTGATGCCAATGAATTGAGCAATGGTTCTACAGCCTTGGGGAATACCACTACATCCCCTTTATTGTCCAGAGCATTTATTAATTGCAGAACCCCCACTATTTTTCCATCCGAGGCTTTCATTGGCGCTGCTATCAGAGACCGTGTACGATACGTGTTCTCGTGATCAAAGTCGAAATTAAACCGGCAGGGAACCGTCGCCGGCAGATTATAGGCATCTTCTATGTTGAGAATCTCCCTTGTTACCGCCACAAAACCGGCGATACTTTCCTCGGAAAGGGGGATCTCGTGGTGTTTAAATCCGCCTTTAAAATTCCGTCGGTGACTCAGGGTGTCATTTTGTGTAACATAGAAATGGAGGATATCGTTCTCTTTTAAATAAAGGCTTCCACCATCGGCATTGGTAAGCTCTCTTGCTTTTTGAACAATCAGCCCCATAAGTTTTTCCGGATCGGTTTCGCTTGTAAGAGCAATTCCGATCTTATTGAGAGTCTCAACTTGTGTCAGCAAATCCATATCCGGCGAAGCCATCTTTGATGATTTCGTAAAAAGTCTCTGATGAGTCCATCTTGGTCATCTTTTTGTAAAGCTTCTTAACGAAGCGAAGCGTCAAAATCGTAAACTGTTTGAGGACGTTAGTCCGAGTTTTTACGATTTAGCG
>JAUVFC010000136.1 GCA_030594505.1 Desulfobacterales bacterium | reverse complement strand
TTGTGTTCTTTTATACCCCGTGAAAAGTGGTGGGTTCCGTTATTTTTGGAGACAAAATAGAGGTATGGTCCATCTGCCGGGTCAAGGACTGCTTTTAATGAATCCAATCCTGGATTGGCAATCGGTCCGGGGGGGAGACCTTTAGTCCTGTAGGTATTGTAAGGTGTATATGTTGTGAGGTCTTTGCGAGTTAGATTGCCGTTAAAATCCTTGATTCCGTAGATAACTGTCGGGTCGCTCTCAAGACGCATTTTTCGGTTAAGACGATTCAAAAAGACTGATGCGATAAGCGGCCTCTCTGAAGGGTCACCCGTCTCTTTTTCTATAATTGAGGCAAGAATGACCACCTCGTGGAGCGAGAATTGAATTGAATCACATTTCTTTTCCCATTCCGGCGTAAACACTTCATAAAATCGCTTTACCATGGTTTGTATCACTTTTTCAGCTTCTATAACCTTGGGAAAGCGATAGGTATCAGGAAAGAGATACCCTTCAAACGAATTTCCCCCGATACCGGCTTTTCGCACACGATCGGGCTCCAGAACTGCTGCAATAAATATTTTACCGTCCAGGATTCCTTTCTCTTCCAAAAGGTCACCAATCTGGTACAGATTATGTCCTTCAGGTATGGTCACACTATAAAGAATTGTCCTCCCTGTGCTCAAGTTGGTGAGCATTTCATTCGGGGTTATAGGGGAGGAGATTTTGTATTCTCCTGCCTGTATTTTGGTGTCTAACCTTCTAATACGGGCAAGGAGGCTGAACTTTTTAGGATTATGCAATAATCCCGCGTCATTGAATTGCTTTACTGTATCCCGAAAACTTTGACCGAAACGAATTTGGATAATTACATCCCTTTTTAGGTCAGAAATGGGGGTATTACCGTATTGATTCAAGATTACATATAAACCAACCGTGAGTCCCCCTGCCACGAGGAGGATTACACTTATAATTGTTTTTTTAACCATAACAATAAGAAGTTAGAAGAAATAGATCGTTTTAAACTTGCACCTGTTTTTTTTACTTACTATACTTGTCACTAATCGGCAAGCACCTTTGTTGTGTTGAGTAAATTAATTTCACGAGCCAGTTTCAAAACGTCCCCTTTTACCTCCCGCCATCGGCGGGACGTCAGGCTCATCCCGCCGAGGCGGGACTCGAAATACATCAAGTATTCCTGTGGTTAGAATTTTCACCTTCCCCCGGTGACGGGATTTCACTTCGCTCAACTTGCCTGACGAAAAAATGTCGCGTTATGCAAAGCTCTCATGGCGGGAAAGATCAAGCTGATTCGTATGAGGATAAGAAATATTGGCAGGACGCAAAGAGAATATCAGGCAGCCTGTGCCTCTTCCATCTCCCTCAAGTTCACTGACACCAGCTTTGAAATTCCCTGACTCTCCATGGTAACCCCGAACAAGGTGTCGGACATCTCCATGGATCGTTTATTGTGGGTAACCAGTATGACCTGGGAGCGTTCTGCTATACTTTTCAGCAGGTTGGTGAAGCGTTCTACATTCACGTCATCCAGGGGAGCGTCGATCTCGTCCAAGAGGCAGAATGGAGAAGGTTTAATGAGATATATCGAAAAGATAAATGCAAGGGCGGCAAGGGTCTTTTCTCCGCCTGAAAGAAGGCTCATGCGGAGAAGTTTTTTCCCGGGAGGATGTACAAAAAATTCTACGCCTGATTCAAGGGGGTTGTCTGAATCGGTGAGTTCCAGCCCGGCAGTTCCTCCTTCAAAGAGGGCGGGAAAGACCACCTTAAGCTTCTCGTTGATCGCCGTAAGTGTCTCTAAAAATTTTTTCTTTGTGGTGCTGTTGATCTTGCGAATTACCCCTTGCAGGTTTTCAATCGCTTTTCCAAGGTCCTCATATTGTGCGTTATAAAAATCAAGGCGCTCGTTAAGGGTTTCAAATTCCTTGATTGCCGCAAGATTTACCTCCCCCATCCCGGCTATTTTTTCACGCAGACCGGCGAGCTCCGTTTCTTTTTCAGTTAGATCAATTTCTTCGGGATTCACAGCGCCGGACAGCGCCTTTAGATTTTCATGATACCGCTCATCGATCCGGGCAATCAGGTGTTCCAGCTTGAGCCGCCGCTCGGACTGTTCCATCTCTAATTGTTGAATCTTCTTCTGCGTCTCTTTTTGAACGGTCTCAACCCCGGAGATAATCTGATCGTTTTCACTCAGTTTTATATCGATCTCCTGGAATGCCGTCTCACCTTCAGACAGGGTAGTTTCAACAACTTCCAGTTCAGCGTACAGTGTTTCAATACGCTCCTTTTCTTTCCTGAGTCGTATCTTTGTGGCTTCAATATCTCTTTCCGTCTCATTTAACTCCTCAGCCAATTGGTCGAAACGGTCCATGCCTTCAAACTGAAACGACTCCAGACGCCTGAGATCGTTTTGTGCGTTCTCTTTCTTTGCCTTAAGAGAAGTCAGTTCCAGTCGAATCTCCATTACTTTTTGATTGAGGGCTTCCAGGTCGTCGGATCCCTTCCGTACCCGTGAATCCAACCTGGCAATAAGCGCCCTGGAAGCAGAGACCTCTTCTGAAATCTTTGATAGAAGTTCGCTGTATTGTGAAATCTCCTGATCCAGATCGATCTCTTCCCCGCTCATCTGTTCGAGTTCCAATCGCGCGATCTCCAGATGCCGTTGCGCGTGTTTCAGGTCTTCCTGTATTCTGTACAGGCTTTTTTCCGCGTCTACCTGTTCCGCTTCTTTTGATCGGAGTTTTTGTAATATCTTCTGTCGGTTGGATTCCAGAGCACACGCGGAGGCCTCCATGTCCTCCTGCTCTGCCTTTGCGGCCTCAAGGCGCAATTTAAGGCCGGAAACGACCTCGCCCAGCGTTTTTAGCTCGCGTTTTTTCGCTAAGATGCTTGCTTCCGCCTTTTCCGGGCTTCCGCCGGTGAGTATCCCATCGCAAGAGACCCGATCACCGTTCTTGGTAACTACGGTCTGAAATACTCCGTTGCGGTTCCACAGACTCAGCGCATCCTGAAGATCTTCCGCTACCACCACATGCCCAAGAAGGTGTTCGACCAGGGTCTCATACCCCTCTTTAGCGGTCACATGATTCAAAAGAAGGCCGGCCGGCCCCGGTTTAGAGGAATGGACCATGTCAGAGAGGGACTTAAAGGTATGGATCGGGATAAAACTCCCCCGGCCGGAAGTCTCGCTTGCCAGATAGCTTATCGCCTTTATTCCTTCTTCCTGTGTCTTCACGATTACATGTTGAACAGCATCACCGAGCGCCGCTTCAACTGCCACTTCAAAAGATGGTTCTGCTTCGATGACGTCGGCTACCAGACCGCAAATTCCGTTTTGGCCGGCAAGTGATCTGTGACGTCGCATGATGGCTCGCACTCCACCTTTGAGCCACTCATAATTTTCATCCATCTTATGCAATGCATTGTACCTGGAACGGACCTCCTGAAATTCAGAACTCAAGATCTGGACATCTTTGACCTTTTCTCCGAGGCTCCTGCGCTGCTCCTGCAAGTCGGCTTCCAGGGAACCCGCCGTACGGTTCAGTTTCTTCAGCGCGGCTTTTAGTGTTTCGAGGTGTGCTTTTGCGTCGGCCACCCTTTTCTCAAGCTCAGAGACGCGCTTCGCCGCTTTTTTTTCTTCGTTCCGTACCCGGGTAACCCGCTGATTCAAGGACGCCTTGTTTCGAGTGGCATTCTGATGTGTGTTTTTGTACTGGGCCTCCCGTGTAAGGAGAGAAACCACTTCTCCTTTTTCTTTTTCAAGAGATGCCTTGAGCCCGGTCAAATGTTCCTTTAGATGATGTTCCTTTTCCTCTTTCTCCTTCAGCCCGGCTAATTTTTTTTCAACCTCTACTTCAAACCGCGCAGCCGCTTCTTCCAATCCGGACAATTCTTCGGCAAGCTGACGGTTCTTTTCTGCCGTATCTTCCCGTTCCTGGCGCAGTTCTACAGCTTCAACCTTCAGTCGTTCTATATCCTTCTGATAGTGAAGGATATTGTTTTCTCCCTTGTCTATGGCTCGTTGACATTCATGTTGTCGATTTCTCTGTCCGGATACAGCTTTTTCCCTCTGAGTGCGTTCCCATTTAATCTGTTCTATAGCGGCATCAAGTTGGGCCAATTTCGCGCCGTGTTTCACGTCAGCATCTTTCAACGATCTTAAGAGATCATCTCCTTTATTGAGTTGGTCGAGGATCCGGCGGTACCGATGGACAGTGAGGAGGATATCGACATCACGAACCCGGTCACGAAGTTTCTTAAACCGTTCGGCCTTTTTGGCTTGCCGGTTCAGCGCATTTCGCTGACGATTGATTTCACCGATGATATCATTGACCCTGAACAGATTCTGACGCGTCTTTTCAATCTTGCGAAGCGCTTCCCGTTTCTGATTTTTATAGCGGGTGGTGCCGGCGGCTTCTTCGATGAAATAATGTATTTCTTCAGGGCTTGCTTCAACAATGGCCCCGATGCGTCCCTGCTGTATAATAGAATAGGCCTTTGCCCCTACACCGGTACCTAAAAAGATGTTGTGGATATCCTTAAGGCGACATGAACGCTTATTGATAAAATATTCACTTTCCCCGGAGCGAAAGAATCGTCGTCCTATCGAAATTTCAGGCAGATCTCGATATTCTTCGGGCAGATGACCATTGGTGTTGACCAGAGTCATAACAACCTCGGCCACATTCATGGGGTGCCTATCTTCCGCACCGGCAAATATTATGTCTTCTCTTGACTTGCCGCGCAGTTGCTTGACGCTCTGCTCACCCATGGCCCATTGCATGGCATCGATCACATTGCTTTTGCCGCAGCCGTTCGGCCCGACCACAGCGCTGACCCCCGGAGCAAATATAAAAGAGGTCTTTTCCACAAAGGATTTAAAACCGCAAATATCTAATCGCTTAATATACATCGCTTCTTACCTTAAGCTGTCTCTTGGAATCGTGCTTTCTTATTATATTTTGCAGGTCAAAGTTCTCCTTTGTCAAGAATAACAAAGCAAAAATCCTTTGTAAAGGGTAAATATACAATAACGTGTATGTGTAGATAGTTATATATACAATATATGGGAATGCACTGATACTTCTTCTATATCCGGTGACCGTGGCAAATTTCAATCCAACTCTTCTTGACATAGATAGAATCTATTTGTTAACAATGAGGCAGTTTCAAAACGTCCCCTTTTGCCCAATCTCTGCGTCAGGCTCAGATTTTAATCCTCGAAATACCCAAAGTATTCCTGCGGTTAAAATCTTCGCCTTTC
>JAUVFC010000122.1 GCA_030594505.1 Desulfobacterales bacterium | reverse complement strand
ATTTATAAAAAGAGTTCTAAAAATAGCCGTTTTTTGGTCTTAAACATACCATTTTGGGTGCAAAATAGCAGGCTTAACTTATTTAACGACTTCTGGGATGATTTATACGGTGAGTTTGAAATGGACGATTATTCGTTTCCGGCAAGTGAAATGCTCTTCAATGTCGATTACAAGGGTTACGTGACTGAGCAAAAGGCTTTTTCCGAAGGTGATGAATGAAAAAGAATCTTCCCGATAACCGGTCGAATTTCCTCCTCTACACCGGAAACGACGGCAAAGTAAGTATTGATGTCTTTATGAAAGACGAAACGGTCTGGCTGACGCAAAAGGCTATAGGTGAGCTTTTTGGTAAAGATAGAAGCGTAATCACCAAACATCTAAAAAATATTTTTGACAGCGGTGAATTGGAAGAAAAAAGCAATGTGCAAAAAATGCACTTTAGTCATTCGGATAAACCCATTAAATTTTACAACCTCGATGTTATCATTTCGGTCGGCTACCGGGTCAACTCCTATCAGGCCACACAATTCCGTATCTGGGCGACCAAGACCCTGAAAGAATATATCATTAAAGGTTTTGTGTTGGACGATGAACGGCTCAAGCAGGGAAACCGGATTTTCGGCAAAGACTACTTTGATGAACTGCTGGAACGCATCCGGGAAATACGGGCAAGTGAACGGCGCTTTTACCAAAAGATTACCGACATATATGCCCTCGCCGCCGATTACGACAAAAACGCCCCTGTGACGAAAGATTTTTTCGCCACTGTTCAAAACAAGCTACATTGGGCGATAACAGGGAAAACAGCAGCCGAAATTATCTATTCATCCGCCGATGCAACAAAAATCTATATGGGTTTAACAAACTGGAAACAGGCGCCGGACGGAAAAATATTGAAATCCGATGTTTCAGTTGCCAAAAACTACCTGAACGAAGCCCACATAAAAGAACTTAACCAGATCGTTTCAGCCTTCCTTGATTTGGCGGAGAATAGAGCGCAGCGCCGGATATTGATGAAGATGGCGGACTGGATTCAATTTCTGCATAACTTTTTGGAATTGTCCAACTACCCCATTCTCCAGGACAAGGGGAAAGTAAGCGCACTGGAAGCCAAACTGAAGGCTGAGGAGGAATATGAAGGATATCGCGTCACTCAGGACAAAAATTATATTTCTGATTTTGATAAAGAAGTAAAGCGTATTACCGGGGAAAAAGATGATGGCAAATAAAAAAACTGAATCGGAAATCGGAAAATTCGCCATCAAACCCCTTGAAAAGTCCGAAGCACGGAATCGGGGGACTTCGCTCTTAACTTATTAACTTGATAGGTGCCATTAGGAAGGCGAAAAATGGGGCAATGTCAGGAGTGGGGTCACCTCCGCTCTTGAGTCTTATTCATTTGTGGCGGATTTGGGGCGGATTTGGGGTTAATGGGCGGATTTGGGGTCGGACCACGCTAATTGTCTGATTATTTATAAGAAGAGTTCTAAAAATAGCCGTTTTTTGGTCTTAAACATACCATTATTGGGTGCAAAATAGCAGGTCTAAGGATTTTTTTGAAATACGATTTAGCTTATAAGGTCCTTTTGGGGATCAAAAAGAGTCGTTTAAGACGATTTTGGGACCTATTTTCAATCTCTTTTGCTGTTATTATGGTTAGTTATCGTGGCCCGACCCCAAATGATGGATGGGAAAAACAGGAAAGGTGGCAACATGGAGGTAAAAATCGGATCGTCGGTGCTTGAATTGGTACAGGGAGATATCACCGAGCAGGATACCGGGGCCATCGTCAATGCAGCCAATCGCGCCCTGCTCGGGGGAGGCGGCGTGGATGGGGCAATCCACAGGGCTGCCGGCCCGGAGCTGTTGGATGAATGCCGAACCCTTGGAGGCTGTGACACTGGAGACGCGGTCATCACGCGAGGCTATAAGCTCAAGGCCCGGTATGTGATCCATACAGTCGGGCCGGTATATCGAGGCGCAAACCCGTCCACGGAGCGCTTGCTTGAAAGCGCCTATAGAAGAAGCCTGGAGGTCGCACGTGCCAAAGGGATCCGTTCGCTGGCCTTTCCCTCCATCAGCACGGGAGCCTATGGATATCCTCTGGAAGAAGCGGCTCCTGTGGCTCTGCGTACCGTGATCAAGTTTCTCCGAGCGCACCCCGAGATCGAACGGGTACGCTTTGTCCTGTATAGTCCGGCAGACCTCCGAGCCTTTGAGAAAGCCCTCGGATAGCCTCCTTGGGGATTTGCACTCGGCGTGTTTGCCGTAATTGTAGATTCCGGCCTAAACCTGCCACCCATTCCGGAGGAAAGTTTACCACTTTTCAGGTCATTTCCGGAATACCAAAAATAATTAACATTCATCCTTTTCTCTTCAAAGTTGATTAACATCTCCTCTGTAAAATACTTCAGTTGAGGAGATGAAAATGGCATGGAATTAGGGTCGAGCCAAGCTCGATTAGCTGATTTTCATCGAAAAGATATAAAGAGATCAGTAGGATATCTTGGCCCGACCCCAATTCCACAAGGAAAAGATAAAAGAGTAAGTTTTTTCTTTACACACATCAGTCTTACTTTATATAGTAATCAAATAAGCGCGCTTGTTTTCTCATACCAGCAACATAGACACTTAACCAGTTGGCATTGTGAGATAATTTAATCTTATATGGACAGAGTCAGAAATGAGTCAATGCGCATACCGATTCAAATAGGATTCGATTTTCAGGGCAGTCAATTTGAACAAGAAGACGCGTATGAGATACCCATTGACAAAACCTTCCCCGAAGAGAGCGCCAACAAACTTGCGGCTCTTGAGTCCTATAACAAGCATCTCTATCGACCCAATACATATCTGCACAAATGGTGGGCGCGACGTTCTGGCACAACCTTTCGATACATTTTAAAACAGCTACAGCATAATTCCACGAAGCGCGATTTTTACCAACCCGGCAGTTTAGAGGGTAAAATTATTTTTGATCCCATGATGGGAGGTGGCACGACCCTGCACGAAGCCATCCGAATGGGAGCAAACGTTATAGGCGTGGATATTGATCCTATTCCTGTATTACAAACCAAAGCCAGTCTGCATCTTTCACCTTTACGTAATAAAAAAATTATCTTCTATCAATTTCTCAGGGCATTGAGAGACAGGTTGGCTGCATTATATCGAACTGCCTGCCCTACCTGTGAAAAAGAGGCCGAAATTCAATTTGTATTGTATGGATTGCGTCGACAGTGTTCCTGCCGAGAAGTACTTTTTGTTGATGACCTGCTTCTGCGACAGGGGAATGACCATGATGTACACATCTGTCCCAGATGCCGAGGTGTTTTTACCGGACCTGAACATCGATGCCGGAGCGTGGCAAACAGGCCCTTGGTGGCAAAAGGGACTAAGCGTTGCGAAAAGTGTCACGGAGCATTTGTCGATATTTTAGACGAACCGTTCCCGGAGCGTTATGTTCCTTTAGTTATTGTTGGGACTTGTGCCAAACATGGGGGGTTCTTCAAAACAGTAACTCAAAACGATCAGCAGTTGTTAGCCCAATCTCGCGTTCTCGCTCAACAACTCAAGTTCGGAGACTCACAGGACTTTTGTGTCCCCAGGGGCCCTAAGTCTGATGCTTTGCTCAACCGAGGAATCAACACCTTCTACGAGTTGTTTACACCACGTCAGTTGCTTTACCTGAACACCTCTTTGAACCTCTTGTCGGAACTGTCCAATGGGGACCGTTTGTGGATGGCATTGTTAGTGTCCACGTCCCTGGAGTTTAATTCGCTCCTCTGCGGCTATAAGGGGGGTGACATCCGCCGGCCCGGGGCCATCCGTCACGTCTTTTCTCATCACGCCTATTCATTTCCCTACACGGCGTTGGAAAATAATCCGATATTTTCCGGTAACACATCAGGAACATTGAATCGGCTCTTTAACGACCGTATCTTAAGAGCAGGCCAGTGGGCCATTCAGCCGGTTGAGACCCGCATTGTAGGTGATCGTCGTGTGAAAGTCCCTGTTGTAGGCGAAATAGATGGCGGGGAGGCCGTATCCGACTGGGAATCTCTGTCCGAAGGGGAACGCAGGTTATTAATACTACAAGATGATTCCGCCACTATTAACATTCCCGAAAATATCGTGGACTATGTGGTCACCGACCCACCTTACTATGATAGTGTGCAGTACAGCGACCTATCCAACTTTTTCCGCGTCTGGCTCAGCCTATTTTTGCCCCATGAGGCAGATTGGAATTACAATCCGCTTGCCTCGGCCGTATCTGAAGGAACTGTCTCCGCCGGTCGCAAATACGGTGAGGTATTGGCACAAATCTGGAAAACGTGCTCCCGGGCTCTTAAGAAAGAGGACGGCAGACTCATCTTTACATTTCATCACTGGCGTCATGAAGCTTGGGCCGAACTAACTCTCTCTTTGAAAAAGGCAGAATTTGTCTTGGTCAATCGCTATGTCGTCTTTTCTGAAAATCCCATTTCCGTGCACATTTTGGGTCTCAACTCTCTCAAACACGACTCGATCCTGGTCCTGAGGCCATATACAGCCGGTGGGCAGTTTCATGAATGGTCAAAACCTTCCCGGATAGATACCACAGACAGCTACACTTTTTGTCGTGACTGTGGAACAGCGTTAGGCTGGTTTCTGGCTTCTGATTTTAATGAAGAACTTGTTCGTAGTGAATGGAAACGTTTGCTCGGAGGAAATGGCAATGGCAAAGCATCCAACTGAAATATTTGGTTACCCCATCGGAGCGACGTCGGATCAAGCCAAGGCAGCCCGTAGCAGCTACCGGTGTCCCTTCGTTGACCAGAAGCAACAAACAGAGTCGTCTTATCACGTATCCTATGGGAGTCTGCTCTGTACAATATGGCGACCAGGTAATAGCCTTATCTCCCAGGAGATTTTTGCAGAATAACATCGTCTTTAAGAACATTGCAGATCATCACTTCAAGACAAGGGATAATCTGTTGGTCTTCAGCGAGATTGGTTTATCCAACATTGGAACGTTTGACTACGTGATGGTGAAGCATAAACCGCTTAGCAGCGATATTGAGGATTTTGTAATCATTGAATTTCAAACAGGCCAAACTACAGGTACCGGTCAGTTAGTTCAAGCACTTAAAGACTCCCTCGGAGGAGAAGATATTGAAGGAAAGAGTTACGGATTCGGCCTAAATCTGGCTGATATTTGGAAGCGCTCGTTTACCCAAATCCTGAATAAGGGGATAGTGTTGGAAAAATGGGGTCACAAAATATACTGGGTTGTCCAAGAACCCGTCTATCAGAATTTTCTGGACCGCTATAACCTTAACGGAATGAGCTACAATAAAAAGCATTCAACCATGTTTGCCATATATGACCTAAGACAGGCTGGTGATCGATACGAACTATTTCAAACGAGAATTGAATCCTCGACCATAGACGATTTATTTAAAGCTTTCCGAAATAACCCGAACATTCCATCTAAAGATAACTTCGTTGATAAGCTGAAGGCCAAAATGAAAGCCAAGATGCAGGTGAAGTTAAAATTTGAATAGTGAGATATGGGTATGAATCCACAGTCAGGAGGACAAGAGGGTCTTCATTCTTGACAAAGGTGAAAAATGAAGACCTTACCCCTCAATTTTCTAAATTTTCCTATGATGCAAGTTGCTGATCTGAAGGTTTTTATATCGAATCGGGAATCATCCTGCGGAGAATGCGGTGAAGATCTCTAAGGATTACAAGGCAAGGATTAGGGTCGGGCCAAGCTAATTAGCTGATTTTCATCGAAAAGATAT
>JAUVFC010000081.1 GCA_030594505.1 Desulfobacterales bacterium | reverse complement strand
GTCAGTCACCCGATTGCATCGGGGATAGAACCTGCAACCTTCCGGTATATTGATCGTATCCAGCACATCTCCCTTAATAGCACGCAAGTGGCCTTTCTCCTTGTCCTTGTGGCTTGGAATTGATGCGAGGAGGGCTGCGGTGTATGGATGCTTGAATTCAAAATCCTCAGACAGGATCTCCTTTGCAGGGCCGTATTCCATTACCATGCCGCCGTACATTACTGCAACATTGTCAGAAAGCCGTGTAATAATATTGATATCGTGGCTTATAAGCATGGTCGTAACGCCGAATGCAGATTTGATCTCTGCGAGCAGGTCCACGATCCTCGACTGTATGGTGGCGTCGAGTCCTGTTGTCGCTTCATCAGCTATCAGAAGAACGGGCTCTGCGGACAGGGCCATCGCGATCATCGCTCGCTGGCACATGCCGCCGGACAGGCCATAAGGGTAATTGTTGAACCTGAGCCGGGGAGAGTCTATTTTAACCTGTTCGAGCCAGTACAAAGCCCGTTCCTTTGCCTCGCGACAGTTTTTTATCCTGGTGTTGAGCATTATGGACTCTGTTATCTGATTGCCGATTGTGATAAACGGATTAAATGAAAGCTTGGGGTTCTGAAAAATGATGGATATTTCTCTACCCCGTATCCCGCGCATCACGTGATCAACGTTTTTCTGCCATCCAACGTTATCTTTGTACACGTCCATTATTCTGCCGTTTCTCTTATTCAGTTTCACGTAATCATCAAGGCCCTGAAGCAGATTTTTCCGAATACCGTTGGAGTTAAAATCTATCCTGCCGCTGACAATGCCCGGTTCCGTATCAATCAGGCCCATGACAGAAAAGGATGTGACGCTTTTGCCGCTGCCGCTTTCACCCACTATGCCGAGTGTCTCGCCCCTGTTGATCTCAAGGGATACGCCATCCACCGATCGGATGAACGCCTGCTTATTCCTCGAATAAAAATATGTACACAGGTCTTCTATCGTCAAAACAACCGATTCACTCATTTGTTTCTCTTCCTCTCGAATATGTTGTTCAGCCCGTCGCCAAGGAGGTGAAACCCCATTATGGTAAAGAGTATTGCAAGTGCGGGCGCAGTGGAAGACCAGAACTTGCCCTGCATGAAATAGTTGGCCCCGGCCTGAACCATATTCCCCCATGAGGGTGTCGGCTCCTGCACGCCGAATCCGAGATAACTGAGACTTGTTTCCATGAGTATGGCCTCGGCCATGCCGAGCGTTGCCTGTATTATCAGCACTGATCGGCAATTGTACCACAGGATATGCTTTAGAATAATAACTCTGTTGCTGAGGCCGAGCGCGGTAGCGGCCTCGATAAAATTCTTCTGTTTGAGAAAATTGATCTTGCTCTTTACGAGCGCGGCAACTACCGGCACATTCGTAATGCCGACGATTATCATGATATAATAGATATCCGGCTTGAACGCGGCGACCATGAGCAGGATGAGCACCAGCCGGGGGAATGAATCGACCAGGTTTGCAATATATGTAATCACCATATCAATGCGTTCACCACAAAGGCCGGCCAGCACTCCGAGGAAAGTGCCGAATACGAGCGCTATAGTAATAGCCAGGAGGCCGGGCAGGAAATACGCCTGAATACCCACTATCAGCCTCGAAAGAATATCTCTGCCCATAAAATCCGTACCAAGCAGGTAACCGGAATTTCCCGGAGACACCATCAATAAATCAATGTTTATTTCCTGGGGGTCGTGCGGCAGGAGATTGAATGCGCCTAAAATATATGACACTACCACAAGGGAAACAATCACAAGACCATACCCCACATACACGAGGTCCATGGAATCTGTCTTTTTCCAGAAAGGAAGATTCGAAAATTCGCCTATTTCGACTGAAACCTGGGAATATCTTTTCATAAAACCATAATCCTCATTAAACGTGTTATTCTCGGGAGGCCCTTGGATTTACCATTATATACACAACTCTCTGAAGCAGACTCCCCAAACGGACAAAGATAGCCGACAGGATAGCAATGCCCATAATAATCGGATAGTCCCTGTCCTGAGCTGCCTGCCATGCCATCCTCCCCATCCCGGGCCAGTTGAATACCTGTTCCACTACCACTGCGCCACCAAGGATGAACGGTATCTTGGATGCAATAATTTCAGTTATTGGTATTAAAAAGCCCTCTTTAAAAGAATGCTTCCATATCGATCCCCCCTTTGCGAGGGCAGTGCGGATATACTCCTCGGAGAATACCCTCCCTATCTCCTCACGCAGGTAACGGACAACCTCGCTCATGGTGCCGTTGCCGACTCCAAGCACAAAGACGGGGAGCAGAAAATAGAGCCAGCTCAATTTCGTACCCGAAAAACCGAAAGCGAGCGGAAACAGTCCAAACTTGTGCATGAAGACATATATAACAATATACCCCAGCCAGAAGACCGGCAGGGCGGAGACCACATAGGCAAACATGGTAAACGTCCAGTTATACACGTTCATACCGCGTCGTGCTGAAAAAAGGGCAATGGGCACCGCTATTATAAGCGTTATGGACATGGATCCGATTGTGAGATAGAGAGTATTGATCCCCACCCGAATAACCTCATTTAAGACAGGCAGCCCCGTGCGTAGGGACGAGCCTAAATCTCCACGGAGTATATTGCCCAGCCAAGACAGATACTGCGCATACCATGCAACGGACATCCCCGCCGATGACGCATTATCGGCAGCCATCTGCCCGTTGAGCAGGGCGCTGAACGGATCGCCCGGCGACAGATAAAGGATAATAAACACTACAAAGCTCACTCCCAGAAGCAAAAGCGCAGTAACAATCAGCTCTCTTGACAGCAATAACGCTATGGGTCTAATAGAGGAAAGCTTCATTATCTCCGGCCTCCTTTAGGCATGAACCACTCGTCGGCAAACGTGAAGAACTTGTAAGGATGGATAGCCACGTGTCTCAATTTCTTATTGTACGCCGCATAGTTCGTGAGTGTCCAAAGGAAGGTGTAGGGGTTCTCCTCTGCGATAATAGCATGAAGTTTTCGGTTTATGGTTCTCCGTTTTTCGTGATCGAGCGTCAGTTTGCTTTCCACGATAAGGGTGTCTACATTCGGATTGGAATAGGCGCCGAAGTTGTTCTTCCATGGACCTATCTCTGACGAATGAAAGAGGGAAGATATATCAGCGGAATCGTCAAACACCCAGGACGCAAATATGATATCAAAATTATGCTTGAGGAAAACATCCTCTTTCCAGGACAACCATTCCTTGAACTCCACCTTTATATCCACGCCGATTTTCTTAAGATAGCTCCTGAAGGCAAGCACTACGCGTTTTACAGCTTCGCTCTCTTTTTCTATCGGCACCTTCAGTATCAAAGAGAGTTTCTCACCGTCCTTCTCCATAATACCATTGGCTCCCCGAACAAACCCCGCCTCCTTTAAGAGATTAAGCGCCTTTTTAGTGCTATACGGGACTGACTGGACATCCAGGTTATAAGCCCAGCTTCCGGGTGCAAACGGGCCTGAGACAAGGGTTCCCTGACCATTAAAAAATGCATTGAGCATTTCCTGCCTGTTCACCGCATAGGTAAAAGCCTTTCGCACACGCTTGTCGGCGAGCAACCTGCTTCGCATGTTGTAGGCAAAGAACGAGTACGACAGCGCATTATAAGGCTGCAGGACAAAGCGCTTGTCGCCCTGTATTTCGGGTATATTCCTGGGATTCACCAGCACAATCATATTAATGGCATTGAACATCAACGCCTGAGTCATGATGTTCTGGTCCGCAAAAGGCTTGGCAATGAACTTGTCTATATGAGGGCGGCCTTTGAAATAGTTATCGTTTGCCACAAGTATGACCTCACGGTCGGCTGTGATATCCTTAAGCATATACGGGCCGGTCCCAATGGGATTGTGCACAAAGGGGTCCTTCCTCGTGAGATAGTTGGAGTTGCTTGGTCCATGTTTTGGGATTATCTTGAAGCTGAACCTGGCAAGCGCATTGAGGATAGGTCTTTTGAGTGTAAACCGCACCGTGTAATCATCAACCTTGGTAGCGCTTTCTATAAACTCATACCGGACCTTGAGAGATGTAATGGTTTTGGGATGCATCATAATGTCATAGGTAAATATGACATCGTCGGCCGTAAATGGGACCGGCTTCTCCCCCTCTCTGGGATGCCATGTCACATCCTTCCTCAGGGAAAAGGTATACGTACGGCCATTATCGGATATCTCCCACCGCTTTGCCAACTCGGGCACAATCTCCTGCTTTTGGTCAATGCCCACAAGGCCGTTAAAAATAAGCTCGGTAATCCGCAAAGAGATCATATCATTGCTGGTGATTGAGTCTAATGTAGTCGGTCTGCCGAATTCACCGTACTTCACCGTACCTCCATCCGGCCTCCCGTCCTTCTTCCGTGCCGCCTCTGATTGAGACACCATGATTCCGAATGTAACAAAGAAAATTAATAAAAGAATACCCTGCAACCTTTTCATGATCCCCTCCTCAAGGTTAATAGATTTCTATTAAGCATCTAAAAAATTTTAACATCCCCCGCGCTCTTCTGTTCCATAGAGTACACACCCTGCATGGCAACCTGTATCTGGCGTATCGCCGGAAACTGCTTGCTCATCTCAAAATATATTTCCAGGGCCTCGGAGAATTGCTTGGTACGGTAATATGCCTCAGCCAGGTTTACAAACATCAAGGGGTCATTATACTCAATCCTGTTCTTGTTGCTTTTGTCCCGCCCTGCCTCCATGTAAAAGACTGCCTTTTTGTGGTTCTTCTTCCACAAGTAGTATTTGCCTATCGCAAAGTTAACAACGGAAAACCTCTTCCCCTCTCCTGCCTCAGCCAAAGCTGATGCCTTTGCGACCAACTGCGGGCATTCAAGCTTAAGCCTGCTGCACGCGAAGAGGATCTCTGCATGCAAATCGGGTGCGGGCTGCTGCGAAAGCTTCTTCAATAGACTCATTGCTTCCGTCTTTCGGCCCTTCCGGTAACAATTGGCAGCGCCCTGCACCTTTGCCCTGTTTTTATACTGCTGCGGCATCCGCGCCGATGAGATAAATGAATCGGTAGCCTTGATTGACTGATCAATGCTGCCGAACAGGGCATACGCCTTGCCGAGGTAATATTGTGCCGTATCTTTGACCTTGGCATCTGCTGTCGCCTTTTTGAGATATTTCAGACATGCCTTTCCGTAAAGCATTGACAGGTTGTTGAGCAAAGAGAGGTCGTAGAACCGGATCACCTTGTTTTTGACCAGTACCTCTTCATATGAAAACGCCCTCATGTCCGCGGTCTTGAGCAGGTCAATCCCCTTGTCAAGGAGCCCCTCCCTGGCGTAAACCCCGATGACGTTGTTCACTACCCGCATTGATGCCCCTTTATTAGAGCTTTTCATCAAAGCGAGCGCCTTTTCACACATCGCTGAAGGATTCCTGGCCGTAAGCCCTACCCTGCTGTAAGCCGCTGCGAGTTCCGACAATATCACAGGGTCATTTTTTTTCAGGCCCCTCCAGAGATTATTTGCCTCCTGCTTTTTCCCCTGCAAATAATAACAGACCCCCATCCTTATCCTGGCAATGGCTTTGTATTTTGGTTTCACCGTCTTATCCGCAATAAATTTTTTGAAATAAGATATCGCCTTGCCGGGTTTTCCGCCTTCCAGGAATGTGTCACCCATATAAAATTTTACAAAGCGGCTCCTGCCCTTTCCCCTAACAGCGGAGAGTCTCTTGAGATAGTCAACATGCACTGACAGGGATGCATGGTACAGCTCACGGTATAACTCGGCGTTTTTAAGACAAACCATGCCGGCACTCAAGTAAACAGGCCCTTCCTTGCCGGGCTTGGCGGAAGGCAGACATGAGTGGAACAAGTCGGCCGCCTGTTCATAGTGATGCATTTTGTAGAGCCTCATTCCGTATTTCACGGGGTCATCTGTAGAATACGATGGCGCTGAAAACAAAAGAATTATGACGCTGAACAACATGACTCGTCTCATATGCACTCCTCTCACACTATAATTCCTAAATAACGTTACATTGTTGTCATTTCGAGCGAAGCGAGAAATCTTATCGAAAACAATGAGTTACAAAGATCTCTCCCTTCGGTCGAGATGACATTTTAATTGCAAAACGCTCTACTAGTTTTCCAACACCAGAACATATATGTGGTCCCACTGCTCAACCTGGGCGCGAAACGCAATGGCTCCGCCAACTGAGCAGGTTATATCGTGGTTCATCTTTGTATCTGTCTTGAGCAGGAGATTGGTTTTCTCGTCAAGATCAACAATATAAATCGGATTGTATTTACGCCCGTCATTCTTTGCGTATATGATTCTGGCGCTGTCGGGCATCCAGGCCGGCCCGCGCTCTAAGTCCGGGACAACATCGGACGCCACTACCTTCGCAGCAAGGCCTTTACCTTCCATGGGGTCCGAACCGTCAGAGCTAATAACGATAATAGACCAAACCTTCCCGTCATTCCCGGGACTATAGTTAGAATAAAAGGCAATCTTTTTGCCGTCAGGAGACCATATCGGCCTCAGGTCGTCATAGTCCCACGTAGTAAGCGCTTTCAATGTCTCTGCCGGTTTTGTTACATCGCCGATCAAATAAATATCGTGATTTTCATTGCTTCCATAGATCATCGCAATCTTCTTGCCGTCAGGAGACCACTGAGGATACAAATATGACTTTTCTCCATGTGTAAGTCGCGTCGTTGTTTTGTTTGTTGCTTTCTCTGTTGCTTTGTCTATTGGTTTTTCTGCTGCTTTTTCTGCTGCTTTGTCTGTTATTTTGTCTCTTATTTTGTCTGTTACATTGTTTGCAACGCTCATGACTTTATTGAAAAATCCTTTTTTCTTAATCGGCGGGGGTGCTTTGTTTGCAAAGCTCATGAGATAGATCTCCGCTTTACCCGTTCGACCTGATACGAAAACCAGGTCGTCAGCTACCGGGGACCACGCTGCGTGGCCGTCTTTTCCATCATGCTCGGTAAGTCTTATTGTTGTCTTACTTTCAAGCTCACAGATGTAAAGATCATAGTTGCCACCTCCGCCATTACTCATGAACACAAAAAGATCGCCGGCAGGCGACCAGGTTACTCCGGAATTGTAACTCACCTCTTCACAATCGCCGGGCAAGAAAAAACTCATGTCATCATCTGTCTTTTCAGACAACTGATAGTATATCTTCTGCACAATCGATCCGTCTAACCGTGTAATAATAAGTTCTTTTTTGTCTTTTTCACCTCGCTCAAATGCGATCATCTCACCGGAGGGAGACCATACAGGATTAGAATCATTGTGACCGGGCTCAATCTTTCTGAGCGCACGAACATAGATAGGTTCTATCGCATTCGGTTTATCTTCTACGGGTTCTAATTTATCCGCAATTCCGGTCGGGATTTCTTTTACTGCTTCAGGCGGCCTGCCTTCTTCCCCTATGACCTTGACCGGCTTACTTTCCGCCTCAACCACAACTGATTCTATCGCGGGCTTCGTTTCTCCTGCGGACCCGTCCGCTGCGGTATCCGCAATAACATCCAACTGTGGCACATCGGCAGCAATACTTACGCTATTAATAACTACTGCTGCAAGGACAATAC
>JAUVFC010000228.1 GCA_030594505.1 Desulfobacterales bacterium | reverse complement strand
TCTACGAGAATGCGATGATGGTGTTGTTCCGGCGAGAAGGAATTCACGCAAGACAACAAGCGCCCATAACAGTCTATTTTGATGGAGAAGTAGTGGGAGATTATTGCTCATTTATTTTTGTCTAGTAAAAGAAAATTTTAGAACTTAATGCTATTAAAAAGATCACTGATGATCACATTGATCAAACACTTAACTATTTAAAAGCGACAGGTTTGGAACTGGCAATCCTTCTTAATTTTGGGAAAGAAAAACTTAGATACGAAAGATTTGTTCAATAGAACAATTTTGCCTTATTCGTGTAAATTCGTGTTCATTCGTGGCTAAATAAATATATTTAGTTATTAAAAAACCGAGGTATTAACATAACATGAGCAAGCAGTTGATAGTTGTGGAGTCTCCTGCCAAGGTTCGGACGATCAAAAAATACATGGGCCGCAAGTTTAACGTGGCAGCAACCGTGGGACACATCAAAGATCTTCCGCAAAAGGAGCTGGGAGTCAATATTGAGGATGGTTTTGAGCCTGTTTACAAGACAATAAAAGGGAAGGAAAAGGTAATACGTGATCTGAAAAAGGCGGCGCAGTCTGTTGACACGGTCTATCTGGCGCCTGACCCGGACAGGGAAGGGGAGGCGATTGCCTGGCATACTGCCGAAGTCCTGAAAAAGAAGGGGCGGATTTTTCACCGCGTGCTGTTTCACGAACTGACCGAAAAGGCTATCAAGACGGCTATGTCGGCTCCTGAACCCCTTAACCATCAACGATTCGAGTCCCAGCAGGCGCGGCGGATACTGGACCGTTTGGTCGGCTATCAGATATCTCCGATCTTGTGGCGGAAGATCAGACGGGGGTTGAGCGCCGGGCGCGTACAGTCGGTGGCGGTGCGGATTGTTTGCGAGAGGGAGCGGGAAATAGAGAGATTTATCCATGAAGAATATTGGTCGATTATTGCCGGACTCGAAGGGGAGGACCCGCCCTCATTTACAGCCCGGTTAATAAAAATAGACGGGAAAAAGATCATAACGCCTGCTGACAGAAAAGAGGGCGAGAAGATTACCATCCCTGATGAAACAACGGCAAAAAAGATTGTAAAGGGGGTAAAGGGAGTTGATTTCAAGGTGTCGGAGGTGGTCAAAAAGACCCGAAAGAGATATTCTTATCCACCTTTTACCACCAGCAAGCTCCAACAGGACGCTATTAACAGATTGCGCTTTTCCGCCAAAAAGACCATGGCATTGGCGCAACAGTTATATGAAGGAGTGGATCTGGGTCCTGGTGAACCTGTCGGGCTGATCACCTATATGCGAACCGATTCGACCCGGGTTGCGCCGGAGGCTGTGGAAGAGGCCCGGGATCTGATCAACAAAGAATATGGCAAGGAATATCTTCCCAAGAAACCTGTCTTTTATAAAAATCGGAAAAAGGTCCAGGATGCCCATGAAGCAATCAGACCTGCCTCGGTCTTTAATACACCGGAAAGGGTGGCTCCTTCTCTGTCTGAAGATCAGCTTGCCCTTTACCGCCTGATCTGGCAGCGATTTGTGGCGTCTCAGATGAATCCGGCCCTGATCGATCAGACCAGCGTGACCATAGCGGCCGATTCCCATGAATTTTTGGCCACGGGTTCTGTAATCGGATTTGACGGATTCATGGCGCTGTATACTATTGCAGCGGAGAATAATAACAAAAACGGTAAAAAACAGACAGTCCTTCCACGATTGCAAAAGGGAATGGTTTTAAAGCGCCCGGAGCTTATCAAGAAACAACATTTTACCCAGCCTCCCCCCAGATTTTCAGAGGCGTCTCTGGTCAAAGAGCTTGAGGAAAACGGGATCGGAAGGCCGAGCACCTATGCTTCCATACTCAGTATCATCCAGGCAAAGGGGTATGCGAATCTCGAAAAGCGATATTTCAAACCCACGGAATTGGGTTTTATTGTGACCGATTTTTTGGTGGAGAATTTCCCTGATATCTTAAACGTCGATTTTACAGCCCACATGGAGGAGAACCTGGACGAGATTGCAGAAGGGAAAAAAGGATGGGTTGAGACCCTTGCCGAGTTTTACGGGCCGTTTGAAAAAGTTTTAAAGCGGGTTGATGCCGGTATTGCCAAAGAGAACAACAAGGGGATTGCCACGGACATTTCATGTCCCACATGTGGAGAGCAACTAAAGATCAAGGTCGGTAAAAACGGTCCCTTTCTCGCCTGTCCCGTTTACCCGGAGTGTACCTTTACCAGTAATTTTACCCGTGCTGAAAACGGCGAGATTCGCATAGTGGAATCGCCAAAGGAGGAAGTTACCGACGAAATATGCGAAAAGTGCGGAAAGCCGATGGTTCGAAAAGAAGGCCGTTATGGACCGTTTTTGGCCTGTTCAGGATATCCTGAGTGTAAAAACACTTACTCTTTAAAAGGGAATAGAAACAATGTCTCTGAAAGTACCGGTGTGAGCTGTCCGGAAGACGGGTGCAACGGTGAGCTGTTAACACGCCGGTCACGGCGGGGAAAGATTTTCTATGGATGCAGTCGTTATCCGGAGTGCGGCTTTGCCGTCTGGAACAGACCGGTTCCGCAAAAATGCCCGGAGTGCGGGGCCCTGTTCCTTGTAGAAAAGTCTACTAAAAAGAAAGGGCAGTTTCTTGCCTGTGTGAATAAAGAATGTAAGTATGAGAAATTGATTACATAGATTGAGGGATTTAGGGATTAATGGATGTAGGGATTTTTTTGTCAGTGCATGTAAATACCTGCACTTTTTCTCGCCGGACACCTTCCTGCTAATATAACCCAGCTAAATTTATAGATTGTGAGACCTTTGCAAAACGTAACATTTTTTCGTCAGGCAAGGAAGGCGAAAAATTTAACCGGAGGAATACGTTATGTATTTCGAGGATTAAAATTTGAAGCCTGACGCCGCATCACGGAGAAATGGTAGTTTTGCAAAG
>JAUVFC010000024.1 GCA_030594505.1 Desulfobacterales bacterium | reverse complement strand
TTGTTATACCTGAATTGGGAGAGACGTGGAGTGAGCCGGTATTCGGGCGCGTGAAGTCAGACCTCCAGCCGGACGGAATCGATGTATTTTTCATAGGAGGGGGCTACAGTTCTGATAACTCCAGGGGAAAGACCGTCCTCGCCATCAATGCCGCGGGTGCTGTTGTAAAGGAATTTACAGGCATAGCGAATATGAATTACAGCTTTGCAAGCGCCGTGACTGTTGTTGACGGGGATGGCGATGGCTTTGTGGATAAGGTATATGTGGGTGACCTTGGGGGCCAGATGTGGCGGTTCGGCAGATTTACTGATCTGGTGGAAACTGCGCTGGTCTTCCCCGATTGTGATGAAAATATTGATAATTGGAGAGGCGAAAGAATATTCCGCGCGGGATGTGGCGAAGCTGATTGCACAAACGGTGCGGATGACAATGCAAATGATTTAATAGATGAATGGAGACAATTTTTCTATCCCCCGAGTGTTACCCTTGAGATAGGATATGATCTGGTTTTTATGGGATCCGGGGACAGAGAAAATCCTTGTAATACTATCTCATCCGATAAATTTTATTGCGTGAAGGATACGCACGCTTCCATCACATTTACAGAACCGGATCTGGTTAATGCAGCCACCGATACGCCCGATCTTAACGGAGATGATAATGGCTGGTACGTCGAGTTAGCCGTAGGCGAAAAAGTCCTTTCGGGAAATACGGTTTTCAGCGGGGTTGTTTATTTTACTACCTTTACTCCAAACGACGACCCCTGCGTGCCCGGAGGCGATGGCAAGCTGTACGGCCTGAAATATCTGACGGGGGAATCGGCGGCAGACTTTGGAACGATAGGAGGCGGCATCCCTTCAACGCCCGTAATTATAATAAAAGACGGAAAACAAATGCTGCTTGTTTCCGCGGGAAGCACAAATCCTGATCCTGTTAGTCCCTCTACCGGAGCAGGAGTTATTACCATAGAACCGCCTGACCAGGGTAAGAACTTTTTTTACAACAGTAATAAGAACTTTTTTTATTTATGGTGGCAAGAGATGGGTATTTAGCGATTGTCCTGATGTTCGACATCTGTTAATATTAGTGTATGATTTCTCACGAGATAAGATCTGCCTGGTATGTACTTCATACAAGAAGCCGTTTCGAACAGGCAGTGTCGGACGGTCTGACCAAAAAAAACTTTGACGCATTCCTTCCCAAAGTTGCGACGCGCAGCAAGCGCCGTGATCGGCGCCTGGTTATTCGCGTACCCCTTTTCCCCGGTTATGTCTTTGTAAAAAGCGATCTGAATCCCCATGAACGCCTCGATATCTTAAAAACAGTAGGAGTGGTTCGGATTATTGGAAACAAGGACGGTTCGATTCCGGTGACGGACGAAGTAATAACGTCCCTTCGCATAGTGGTGACCGGCGATAATCCTGTTCAGGTTGGCGATATGCGCCTTAAAAAGGGGGATCGGGCAATGGTAATTACAGGCCCCTTTACCGGCGTGATCGGGACCTTTGTACGCTACCGGGGGATAGAACGCGTTGTGGTCTCTGTGGAAGCATTAGGCCGGTCTGTTTCAGTTGAAGTGGCCGAAGAGGATGTGGAGCGGCTTCCGGCTATTTGAACAGCATCGCCCCCCTTTATTCTAACAGGCGTTCATTTATCTTGACATTATGGCGCGAGCGTAAATTTGCCAACCACGGTCCGTATGCCTGTTCTAACTTTTCCTCCTTGATCCGTTTTTTGATAGTTTTAGTCAACTGTGAAAGGTCTGGTTGGCTGGCCGGTTTTTTCTCTGTTACCAGGAACAGATGATATCCATAATCGCTCTTGACTACACGGCTGACCTTCCCCTTTTTAAGCTTGAAGATAGTCCTGTCCAGGTCTTCCGGAAGTATCTCCTTTGCTATGAACCCCAGGTCGCCCCCTTTGTCCTTGTCCGGACTGGTGGAATGGGCCCGCGCCATATCCTGAAATGACGCCCCCTTTTTAATCTCGGCAAGGACCTTTTTGGCTTGGTTTTTTGTGGGGAGTAGTATCTGGTGGATCCGAACCATCTCTGGTCTGTTGAATGTCTCCTTGTATTCATAATAATAAGACTTGATCTCTTCCGCGGTTACCGAAATGTTCCGGATAAGATCGGCTTGAATAACCTTTCCCACCAGAAGCCTTTTCCGGATCTTTTCCTTCCATTTGTCATAAGAGATGGCCTTTTTTAAAAATATTTCATCAAAGCTGTTGTCCGGATAGTCTTTCCGAATCTTGTTTAGTTCTTTTTCGAGTTCTTGATCTGATATGGCGAGGTTCAATTCTTCCGCCTGACTGAGGATAGTCATCTCTTCCAACAATTGACGCAAAAACTGCAATCGAGCCATTTGCCTGTACCCCGGGTCTGACGTTTGGGACTGTTCGGAGATCATTTGTGACAATTCAAAGGCATCGTTAAACTCGGCAAGACTCAAGGTATGCTTGCCAACCTTGAGAAGTGTCTCCATATTGTTGGTCTTTTCACCCTGTGTACACCCGACAGCCATAAGAATAATAAGAACAACAGTCCATGCTTTGTTGATCATCGCGTAATCTCCTTTATAATTTTTTTTGTGGCCTTTAGCGGATCGGTTATCTCTTTGAAAGGGAGCTTGACTTTTAAAATATGGTCCGGTGTCACAGAAACCTTGCGGGGATATGCATTGGCCAGATCCATGATTTTTTCTACATCGGCATGATGATCGCGGTCAAAGGCAAAGCTCATTCCGTGTTCGGACACATCGAGATTTATGATGCGTACTTTTTTGGCGAGAATCTTTAATGCGATCTTTTCCATTAAATTGTCTGCTTCTTCAGGGAGGCGGCCGTAACGGTCGTTAAGTTCATTCCGGAAATAATCGAGCTCTTCCATTTCGGACATTCGGGACAGCCGTTTGTAGAAAGTCAACCTTTGATCAATCTCGGGAATATAGTCTTCCGGAAGATAGGCCGAAAGCCCCAGGTTGATTTCCGGTTCCAATTCCTTCTCTACCGGTTCTCCTTTGATCTCCTGCATGGCCTGTTCCATTAGTTGAAGATACATCTCATAGCCTACTGCCGCAATCTGGCCGGATTGGGATGTCCCCAGGATAGCGCCCCCTCCTCTGATCTGAAGATCGTTTAGGGCAATTTGAAACCCCGCTCCAAGCTTGTCATGTTCCATCAGGACGCGGAGGCGTTTTTGCGCGACCCTGGTGACAGCGTTTTCCCCGGGGATAAAAAGATATGCGTAAGCCTGTTCTTCACCCCTCCCTACTCTTCCCCGCAGTTGATAGATCTGGGCTAATCCGAATTTGTCGGCGCGGTTTATCATAATGGTGTTTGCCGAAGGGATATCAAGCCCTGATTCAATAATGGTGGTACAGATCAACAGGTCGATCTCTCTGCGGATAAACCGGAGCATGACCGTTTCCAGTTCCTTTTCATCGAGTCTCCCGTGTGCAACGCCGATTCTGACACGCGGGATCAGCTTTTGAATGTGCCGGGCCATGGCCCGGATGCTTCGAATATTATTGTGAACGAAAAAAATCTGTCCGCCCCGATCCATTTCACGCATAATGGCTTCTGTAATGACAGCGTCATCAAAGCGGGAAATATACGTTTTAATGGGGTAACGATGCTCGGGAGGAGTCATGATTACGCTGAGGTCCCTTACCCCTGTCATGGACATATGCAGGGTTCTCGGGATCGGGGTGGCGCTTAACGCAAGAACATCTACTTGACGACGCATCTTTTTCAGTTTCTCTTTATGCTTGACCCCGAATCGCTGTTCCTCGTCAATGATGACCAGTCCGAGATCCTTAAAGGCAACGTCTTTTTGCAGGAGCCTGTGTGTCCCGATGATGATATCGTTCTTCCCTTCCGCAAGATCTCTGAGAATCGTCCCTTGTTCCCTTGTGGACCGAAATCTGCTGAGGCCCGCGACAATAACCGGATATCGTTCAAATCTTTTTTTGAAGGTTTGAAGGTGCTGTTCCAACAGGACAGTCGTAGGGACAAGTATTGCCACCTGTTTGCTGTCGCAGACCGCTTTGAATGCGGCCCTCATAGCCACTTCGGTCTTCCCGTAGCCAACATCGCCGCAAACCAGTCGATCCATAGGGGTGTCTGTTTCCATATCAGCCAGGACTTCGTCGATAGCGCGGACCTGATCAGGGGTCTCTTCATATTCAAATGCCGCTTCGAATTCCTCAAAATATTGATCACTCCCGGAAAAGGCAACTCCTTTTTGAGTTTTTCTCCATGCGTATAATTGCAAAAGCTCCCCGGCTATTTTTTGGATCGTTTTCTTTGCTTTTTCCTTGACACGTTCCCAGGAACTGCCGCCGAGCCGGTCGAGGCGTGGGGCAACTCCTTCAATACCCATATATTTCTGAACATTATGAAGCCGGTCGACGGGCAGATAGAGCTTGTCGTTGCCCCGATATTCTATGAGGACAAAGTCATTCACATGCTGCTCTATCTCCAATCTTATAAGCCCCTGATATTGTCCGATACCGTGTTCGATATGAACGATGATGTCCTCTTCCTTAAGATCCTGAAAGTCTATAAGCCGGGTCTCTACAGAAGGTGTTCGGCGTTTGGGGCGGCGGTGTTTGGGACCAAATATTTCCTCTTCCGTAATGATCGCGAGTAATTCTTTTTTCCAGAAAAAACCGGATGAGAGCCTGCCGGGACATACTCGTAATCCAATACCGGAATACGCTCTGTCCGGGTTGATTATTTTGTCCACAAAGGTATCGATTCCATACGGACGAAGCAGGCCTTTGATACGTTCCGTTCCTTTTTGGTCCGCACAGGTTACTGTCGGCAGGCATCCTGCATCATGGCATTCTTGAATCCACTTAATAAACGGACGGAGCAACTGTTCATGCCCTTTTGCCGCTCTGAGTTCTTGTGTAATAGGTTCGTTGTTTTGAACCTTAAAATGACATGATCGCGTGGTTTCGCCAACCACGGACAGAGCCCTGAAAACAATGGTTGAATCCTGTTCCTGGAGAAAACAGAGGGCCTCATCAACCGGTTGATATAATGTTTCAGGCTCCACGCAGAGCCGACCTTTGGATCGGGCGGTTAGATAGCTTTGTGTTATCGTCTCTTCCGCTGTTTTTCCTCTCTCTTTTATAGATGAGGGGTCGATGAGAACAGGGATAACATCCCGGGGTAGATAATCGGTCAAATTATTTAGTTTCGGATATATCAAAGGGAGAAATCCCCCGATTCCCGGAAACTGTTGCTGCTCTGAGATCCGGCGTATCATATTCTCTATCCGGCCAAAAGGAATCTCCAATTGTTTTGCAAGCGCGCGAAATCTCTTTATGATCTGTTCGGTTTCATCAGGAAGAATAATCACCTCTCGGGCGGGAAGCATGATACCTTCATCAAGGTGTTTTAAAGACCGCTGGTCAACAGCGGAAAAGGTTCGCATTGACTCAACGGTGTCTCCATAAAATTCGATACGGATCGGATCAGGATAAAGGGGTGAAAAAATATCTATCAAGCTTCCACGGACACTGAAGTCCCCCGGTTCCTCTACAATGGCTGTCTTTGTATAGCCGCCGCTTATCAGGTGACTTAACAACCGGTCTCTGTTGATCTCTTCCCCTGTCATAGTGATTTCCGGAAAAGCAGAAAGTGCTGCTCTGGGAATAATCTTTTGAAGGAGTCCTTCAATAGTGGTTACAACAATCCCGGCGCCATCTCCTGTAATCAGCCGGTAGAGTGTTTTTATCCGGTGTGCGGTAGTTGCAGGGTTATAATCTACCGGCTTGAACGGGGTAATATGGTAAGGCGGAAAAAAAAGGATCGATTCCTCGGCATATCCAAAGAAAAATTGCATATCGGATATGATCGTTTCGGCCTCTTTCAGTGTAGGGGCTACAATAAACAGGGAGCGTTTTGCCCGGCGGTAGACTTCCGTCAAGCAGCAGGCTGTTTCCGAGCCTTCCAGGCCGCTGCAATCTACAGCGCCGTTTTGCCGGATCATTCCGGTTAAGTCGGCTATGGAAGCATCTGATGTGTTCATATTAGCTAATGGAGCAACGATTTGATTCTTCTCCACAACAGATCTTTCCCTTGCCCGGACTTCGATGAAAAGACTACAAGCTCTTCCGTGGTGCAGGCAAGTTCTTGAGCAATTTCTTTTGTCTGTTGATATTGTTTGTTTTTTGTGAGCTTGTCGGCTTTGGTCAAAACAACAGGGGCCGGGATGTTATAGTGGTGAAGCCATGAGAGGAGTTGGAGGTCCTCTTTAGTTGGGACGCGTCGTATATCAAGGATTAAGATCACTGATTTAAGAGAGTCGCGGCGCTTAAGATACTGTTCTACCATCGGCCCCCATCTTTTTTGTATATTTGCGGGTACCTTTGCATATCCATACCCGGGAAGGTCGACGAAATAAAATGCATTATTGACAAGGAAAAAATTGATGCACTGGGTGCGCCCGGGTGTGGCGCTTGTTTTTACAAGTTTTTTGCGGTTCAACAATTGATTGATCAGAGCGGATTTCCCAACGTTTGAGCGCCCCGCAAAGGCAATTTCCGGAAGCTCAGGAGATGGATATTGGGAAGGGCGAACAGCAGTTGCAATAAATGAGGCGGATTTTATCTTCATGGATGAGGAACTGATGGACACTACCTGGTTAATTTCTGTATAGCAGCCCTTGTTTTTGCTGTTAACTCTCCATCCGATGTGAGGTCTAAAACCTTTTCAAATGCTGAAAGCGCTTTTTCAAAGGACTGCAGCTTCAGATATGCCTGCCCCAAATCATAATAGGCAACAGAAAATTTGGGAACGGTTTTTACGGCTCTCTCCAAAGAGAGGACAGCTTCCCTATACTTCCCCATTGCCATGTAAGTACGCCCAAGACCTCGATCAGCCCCCGCGAATTGAGGGGCTAACTTCAAAGCTTCCTTGTAAAATCCGGCAGAACGATTATACTCTTTTTTTTCATAATATACAGACCCAAGATTAGTTAGAGCAATATAGGGGGTTTTATAGAGAAGATCAGACCGTGCACGCTCAAAGCATTCAATGGCTTTATCCCATTGTTTCAGAATTGAATACACAGTCCCCATGTTGTTAAGAGCTTCGGGATACTGTGGGTCGAGTTTCAACGCCTTTTTGAAGTGAAAAAGCGCTTTTTCGTATTCCCCTTTTGCCCTATAGACAAGCCCGAGATCGTTGTGGAGGATCGGAACCTCTGAATAGAATTTCTCTGCCTTGAGAAGTTCCGCAAGCGCATCTGTAAATTTTCCTCCCAGATAATATGCCTCTCCCAAAAGGCGTAAGGCCTCTGACTGTTTTTTCAACAGGGCCTTGTTGCCTCCGCAAGACAAGATTCCGACTATAAGGGCCAAAACAATCAAGAAATTACGTCGCTGTACCATCGTCATTTCCTTCCGTCCTCTGTCCTCTGACTTCTGTCCTCTGTCCTCCGACCTCTGTCCTCTGACCTCATCAAGCTATATCACCTTATTCAACGGATATTCAATGATTCCTTCCGCCCCCTTCTTTATAAGCTCAGGTATGAGATCGCGTACCTTTGCAGAGGAGACCACTGTTTCAACGGAGAACCAGTCAGAGTGATACAAGGGCGCCACAGTCGGGGCGTGAAGGCTTGGGAGGACCTCAACAACCTGTTGCAGGGTATCCTTGGATACATTCATTTTCAGACCGACCAGTTCCTCCCCCCTGAGCGCTCCTTTAAGGAGCAACGCGATCTGTTTTAGTTTTTCCCGTTTCCAGGGGTCTTTCCATGCGGCGTGGTTTGCAACCAATTGGGTGTTTGTCCGCATCAATTCGTGTATAATTTTTAGACCATGAGCCTTTATGGTACTGCCGGTTTCGGTTACCTCGACAATGGCATCGGCCAAACCCGAGACCGCTTTAGCTTCGGTGGCGCCCCATGAAAATTCGGTACGGAGGGTAATCCCCCGTTCTGTAAAATACCTTTTGGTGAAATTGACCAGTTCGGTAGCAACCTTCTTACCCTCAAGATCTTCCAGTGTTTTGATCGGGGAATCGTATGGCACGGCAAGCACCCATCGCGCCGGCCTCTGACTGACTTTAGAGTATATAAGATCTTCCACCACGTGTACGTCTGAATTGTTTTCCTCAATCCAATCCTTTCCCGTAAGACCGGCGTCCAATGTATCGTTTTCTACATATTTGGACATTTCCTGTGCCCTACAAATGGCACACTCAATGGTTTCGTCATTAATTTCAGGAAAATAGCTCCTTCCATTTACATTAATTTTCCATCCGGACCGCTTAAAAAGAGCTATGGTCGCATCTTGAAGGCTCCCTTTTGGGATGCCGAGTTTGAGCTTATTTGTCACGATTTCCGTAAACCTCCTTTGGATCGAATATTTTTTTACCGTCTATAACCGCCTCATTATTTTCCACCTTTTTGTAGAAGCAGCTTCGGTATCCGGTATGGCAGGCAGCTCCTCCGATCTGTTCGACCTTCAAGAGAATCGTATCATTATCACAGTCGATTCGTATCTCTTTTACGGTTTGGACATTCCCCGAAGTCTCTCCTTTTACCCAGAGTTTTTGACGGGTTCTACTCCAGTAAGTAGCTTTGCCGGTTTCGAGCGTTTTTTGCCACGCTAATTCATTCATGAAGGCGAGCATGAGTACTTCACCGGTTGCCGCATCCTGGACTATAGCGGGGACAAGTCCGCCACATTTTTCAAAATTCAGAAAAATCATACCCAGATATTCCTTATATGGGAATAAAAATAATCTTATAACCTTGAAGACTTTTTACGGAACCATTAAAGTTTATATATTATTTGTCAACCCTATTCAATAATTATTCAATAAATTTTTCTTTATGCCCGGATATCTTGCGCATGATACTGTTTTTTGATACACATAATAACATGGCATATCGTCGCGGTCGATTACATAACAAGATAAAGAGTATCAAATCGAGACGGACCAAAAGGGGGTCATGGGGGAGTTTTTTATATTTTCTCTATGGAACAGTAATCATCCTTTCCCTCATTTTTGGTATCGGCATCGGAGGGGGATACCTGTATATTGTCCACAGCCTCCCCAGGATATCTTCTTTGAGAGATTACAATCCTCCAATAATTTCAACTGTATATTCACACGACAATCGTAAGATAGGAGAATTTTACAAGGAAAAGCGAATTATTATCCCTGTTGAAGATATCCCGAAAATGTTGATACACGCCTTTATCGCGGCTGAAGATGCGCGTTTCTACCAGCATGAAGGGATCGATTTTTTTAGTATCTTACGCGCACTCTTTAAAAATATTGAGGCCGGCACTATTGTGCAGGGTGGAAGCACTATTACTCAACAGGTTACAAAGTCGCTTCTTCTTTCTCCTGAAAGGAGTTATTTGAGGAAAGTACGTGAGGCGATATTAGCTTACCGGATTGAGAAGTCACTTGTTAAGGATGAGATTTTATACGTTTATTTAAATCAGATATACCTGGGGCACGGGGCGTATGGTATTGAATGTGCAGCTGAAAACTATTTCAGCAAAACCTGTTCCGAACTCAATTTGGCAGAGTGCGCACTCCTTGCCGGGCTTCCCCAGGCCCCCAGCCGGTATTCTCCATTCCGAAATTTTAAACGGGCAAAAGAGCGGCAGGTATACGTGCTGAATCGGATGCTTGCCGAAGATTATATTACCAATATTCAGGCAACCGAAGCGATCAATACCCCTCTTGATATTAAGCCGCGGCATAATTGGTATATTGAACAAATCCCTCATTACACAGAGCATGTAAGAAGATACGTCGAGGAAAAATATGGTAGAAAGGCCCTGTATGAAGGTGGGCTCAAGATTTATAGCGCTGTAAGTATAGAAATGCAGAAGGTTGGTCGTGCTGCAATGCAGAAGGGGCTGGTAGACTTAGACAAACGCCAGGGGTATCGCGGACCTTTGACGCACTTACCTCCTGAGGAGTTTGAAGATTACTCGAAAGAGGTGGAGGAATCGCTTGCGGAAAACCCCCTGGAACCGGACAGGGTTGGCGAAGGACTTGTAATCGCGGTAGACAATGAGCAGAAAAATGTGACGGTAAGGATCGGCAACGAAATTGGGATACTTCCCTTAAAGGAAATGACGTGGGCCAGAACGCCCGATCCGGAAGTATTGTATACAAGCACACGAATAAAATTTCCCGGTGAGGTACTGAGCCCGGGTGATGTGATTTTGGTGCGTATTCTGGGAAGATCCGGGGAAGAAGAGGTGTTGGATCTGGCTTTAGAACAGATACCTGAGGTAGAGGGAGCACTTTTATGTATGGAGGCCGAAACCGGCTTTGTTCGGACGCTAATAGGCGGGCTGGATTTTAGAAAGAGTCAATTTAATCGTGCCATCCAATCAAAAAGACAACCCGGTTCCGCTTTTAAACCGATTATTTATGCTGCCGCTTTAGATAAAGGATATACGCCTGCGACCATGATTTTAGATGCTCCTATTGTATTTGAAGATACAGAGCACGGTTTCGTTTGGAAACCCAAAAATTATGAGGATAAGTTCTATGGACCTACCCTGTTTCGCAGCGCTTTGGCACATTCGAGAAATGTAGTTACAATCAAAATTCTTAGAGATCTAGGGATTGATTATGTTATCGATTATGCCGGGAAGCTCGGAATTGAATCTCACATTAACAGGGACCTTTCCATAGCCCTTGGATCTTCCGGGGTTTCCCTTTTGGAATTGATACGTGCTTATTCTGTATTTGCCCATCAGGGGTATCGTATGGAGCCGATATTCGTTACCAAGATTGTTGACCGTCATGGCAACATCCTGGAGGAGAATAATCCGGAAGGTGAGAGTGTTATTTCCAAGGAGACCGCTTACATCCTTACCAATCTTCTTCAGGGGGTTGTTAAGGAGGGGACCGGACGCAAAGTGCGGTCACTGAATCGGCCGGTAGCCGGGAAAACAGGCACCACAAACAATCTGTATGATGCTTGGTTCTTAGGCTATACCCCACGTTATGTAAGCGGAGTATGGGTCGGATTCGACAATGAGAAACCATTGGGAAAACGCGAGACAGGCGCCCGAGCAGCAATTCCTATATGGCTCTCCTTTATGAAAGGGATCTTGATTGATAAGCCGATAAGGGTGTTCCCGATGCCTAATGGGATTGTCTTCGCCAAGATAGACGCTGAAACAGGTTTGCTCGCTATTCCCGAGTCAAAAAAGAGTATTTTTGAATGTTTTAAAGAAGGGTCTGCGCCTATCGAATATACAAAGCGCCCTGGCGTCATTACAGAACAGGAGCAGTTTTTTAAATCGGATATGTAAAAAATTCTTAGTCGTTACGCAACCGTCTCCCTTTAACCTGTTCCAAGAACTCTTTGACCGTATACAATACGGTGAATCTTTCTTCCAGCGTATTAACCAGCTTTGCAAGCCGCTCCTGTTTCATGGGCCGAATGCGGAAATAGACATTTCTGTACCCTTCATCCGCCAGGTCATAGCTTGTGAGTATACTTACGACGCGGCCATCCATGCTTCGGATGACATCCGCGACTTCATGCACCGAGCCCGGTTTATCTTCCAGGCAGAAAGCAAACTGGATATTACCGCTGTATACTCCGGAGATGTGTATCAGCGCTTTGAATATATCGGTTTGGGTGACAACTCCGATCAACTTTTGTTGATCGGTTACGACCGGAAGCCCTGAAACCTTGTTTTCAAGCATCAAAACCGCTGCGAATTCCACAGTCTCATCAGGTTCCACATAGATCACATCTTTTGACATCAATTCCTTGACCTTAATCTCGGACAAGAGATAGTTTATTTCATAGATATCTAATGTAGTCGCCTTTGACGGAGAAGCCTCTTTCAAGTCGGTAGCAGTAACGATCCCTACCAGCTTCCCCTTTCGGACTACAGGAAGACGACGAATATTATTCTCCTTCATAAGGACGGAAGCCTTCATCATGGAAGTCTCCTCATTGACTGAAATTATATCGGTTGCCATCCATCCTTGTACTAACATAATATTTCCCCTCCGGATTATCTCGATTTCTGACAGAAATTATATATTTTTTGATTAATGTTGATGGTTTCGTAAAAAGGCGGATTCAACGAATCTGTCATTTCGACCGCAGAGAGAAATCTTATATTTTCGTCTTGTTACATGGGAAAGATTTCTCGCTTTCAGCCGTCGTAGCCGAGGCTACTGTGGCGAAGTCGGCTCGCTCGAAATGACAAGTCGAAGATCCGCCGGTCTTGCGGCGGGCTATCGAGACTTTTTACGAAACCGTCATAATTAGAATTGAAGTATTTTTTTTGTAGTTGAGGAAAATCAGATGATGTTTA
>JAUVFC010000201.1 GCA_030594505.1 Desulfobacterales bacterium | reverse complement strand
GACTTCCTGATTTTGGTCGAATTATCATACGATATACACCGAACAAAAAGATAATCGAGCTGAAATCGTTGAAGTATTATTTACTCCAATATCGAAACATGGGAATCTTTTATGAACATGCAGTAAACAGGATATTGGAAGATCTGACGGCTGTAGTTGAGCCAAAACAAATGGAACTTAAAGGGGTGTTCACCCCCCGCGGAGGGATAACAACGACCGTTGTCGCACGATACCCTTGAGAGTCGTTGAGTGGTTTTAAAGGAGTTTTTGATGTTCGGCAAAAAGGCAAACACCGTTATAGCAGTCAGTATAGCAGTATTCTTTATTACCGTGGGATGCGCCACCTTAAATAAAATCAACCATGATTTGATGGGCCCGGACCGCGTCTTAAAGAAGAAGATAGCCGTGCTGCCGTTTAAGGACCTAACCGGATCCAAAGAGAATATGCTTGGGTCAACGGCAAAGGATCTATTCAGGAAGACTATAAGCGAGCATTGTGAAGCGATTATCGTTGAGAACGACAAAAGGGACCGGCACCTGGAAGAGATGGCAAAACTGAACTCAGGAGCCATAGACCCTGTGAAACAGAACATGGTGGCGCGAGCGCTTGGATTGAACGCTATTTTAAGCGGCACACTCCAGAGCCTATCAATTGCTGACCCCGCCGCATTCCTTGAGCTTGAGGTTCACCTTTATGATGTTGAGACAAATGCGGTTCTGTTAAGCGAATCGGTAAAATCAAGGGTAAACATATCGGATCGGGACCGGACAAATCCGAAAGTGAATCAGCGTTCCGATCCACGTCTCGCAGAAGAGCTTTTACAAGGGGCTGCTCCGCGACTTAGCGAAAAGATTTGTACAATAATGGAAAAAGAGCTCTGGAAGGGATATATTATATCCTTTGCAAACAGTGAGGTGGAGCTCTCCGCCGGGGCCGACGCAGGCCTGCGCAAAGGTGATGTGTTCGAGGTTTTTAAACGTGAACAACCGATTGAGGGGAATGACGGCGAATTTTACCTGATGTCAGGGCCGAAGATCGGAGAAATCAAAATAGAAAAGGTTTTTCAGCATACAGCGGTTGCAAAAATCATCTCGGGCGCCGACTTTGACAAGAGTAATTGCGTAAAGCTGAAACCGGAATAAGGATTGACTTATAATCCCTCAATCCTTAACTTTGAATATCGGTACAGGTTCTTCTATTCCTTTGATGAATAGAGGTTCCATTGTTTCGACCGGTATGGATCCTTTTATTTCTTGATATGTCGACTCACTAATCAATATCTCTTTGTTGCCCGCCAACTTTTCCAGCCGGGACGCAATATTGACAGGAGTTCCTATTGCAGTGTACTCCTTTTTTCGCAACGATCCGAAAATGCCGGTTACCACTTCTCCCGTACAAATTCCAATCCCCATATTAAGTTCGATTCCCGTGCCAAAAGCGAGCTTGGCATTGTGTTCCTGTGTAGCCTTTTGCATATCAACGGCAGCTCTGACAGCGCGGACCGGATCATCATCGCGTGTCACCGGAGCGCCATAGATTACCATAATACTGTCCCCGATGTGTTTGTCCACTGTTCCGTTATGCTTAAAAGCGATCTCACCAAGAGGGCTGAAGTAGTGTTCATTTAAGTATTGCGCGAGGGTATCCGGAGGGATGTTGCGGGAGATACTTGTAAAATCTCGGATATCGGTAAAAAGAATGGTGGCCTGTTGTTTTTTTGGCCGTAGGGGATTGCGGATATTCTTGATCTCTTCATATATCTCAATCGGGACAAATTGTTTTAATCGCTTTTTCAGTGCGATTTCCCGGATCTTTAATCGCAGCTCCATATTGTCAAAGGGTTTGGTCAAAAAACCGTCAATTCCTTCATTTGTCGCCTGGATAGCCGATTCTAAGGTGGCATAACCGGTCAGCAATATGCGGGTAATTTCGGGATTCATCTTTGCGATCAGGCACAGTGTTTCCATCCCATCCCTGCCCGGCATCTTGTAATCAGAAATAACGATACCAATCTCCGGCATGTGTTTTTCGAAAAGCGCGAGACCTTCATCTCCGTCTTTTGCAAGAAGGATATTGTATTCTTCGTGTTTCAACGCCCTCGTAATGGAACGCCGTATCCCTTCTTCGTCATCTATAAAGAGCATACCACTCATAGGAGGTCTCCTGTTTATTGTCCGTTGTGTGTTGTTCATTGTCGAAGCGCATCAAAATAATCACACACCCCATCTACGGCCTCCTGTTTTGTTGTCACCCGGACAACCTTTTCCCGAAATCGACCGCACTGCGGGAGAGATCTGACGTATTTGGGGAGTAAACTTCGCAACATCAGCGCAGCCCGGTATTCTCCCCAGTATTCCACGGCATAATCAATATGCTTCAGTATCACCTTCTTGCGCATATCGAGCGTCACAGGTGAAGGTGTTTTGTCTTTTAGAAGATCTGAAGACTGTCGGAACAACCAGGGGTTCCCTACAGCGCCCCTTCCGATCATTACCCCGTCGCAGCCCGTTTCTGCAAGCATTTTCAAAACATCATGCGGAGTTAGTACATCTCCGTTTCCTATGATAGGAACAGTCGATTTCTCTTTAATACGAGAAATCAGGGACCAATCAGAGATACCGCCAAACTTTTGAGCCACTGTCCTGGGATGGATGGTTACCGCATCAACGCCGCATTCCTCGGCGATTTGCGTAAGAGCGAATGCCTCCTCTCCGGAAGGAATCCACCCGGTGCGAATCTTTATGGTCAGGGGGATTGAAATAGCCTTTCGCACTTCTGTCAAAAGTCTCCGGCAGAGACGAATATCCCGCATGAGCGCCGCGCCTGCGCCGTTTTTAAGGACCTTTTTAGCCGGGCACCCAAAGTTGATATCGACAATATCCGCCCCCCTTTCTGTTGCGATAACAGCGGCCTCTGCCATAGTCTTTGGATCTGATCCAAAGAGTTGCACGGAAAGAGGATGCTCTGACGGGATACTTTCAAGGAAGGATTCGGTCTTCTTCCCATGTCGAATGAGACCGTTGGCGCTGATCATTTCAGTGGAGACGAGAGCACACCCCATCTCTTTGACGATTCTCCGGAAAGGGAGATTGGTGATCCCGGCCATCGGGGCCATAATAAGGGGGTTGCTGAATGTTAAACTCCCTATCTTCATCATTCGGATTTCTGTTGAATGATGGTGTCGTAAAAAGTCACCAAGATAAGCTCATAAAAGACTCTTTACGACACCATCATTCATGTTCAACAATAGACGAAAGGTATTCTTCCCATTCCACGGGAAGGAGGTATTTCTTCCTGGTGTTGCACTCTTTGCAGGCAGACGCCACATTCCCTTTTGTGCTCTTCCCTCCCCTTATAATCGGAACAATATGGTCCATGGTAAGTTCACCCGGGGTAAAATGCCGGTTGCAGTAGTAGCAGACCCCCCTGGCGCATCGCCGTTTCCACCATTCTGACTGGCGCAGTTCGCGGGCCTTTTGCCGCTCCCGCCTTATATGGGTATCATCACAAAGAATTGTAAAAGGTTCAAAGGTTCTTTTATTCTTTTTCATGCGGACACCTTAATAAAATGCGGGGGCTATTTCAAGACAAAAGGTTGCTTAAGAAACCTTTGCCTCCCCTGCATCTGCCGTTGTCCACCTGAAAAATTTCCTTATGCCGCACAATGATGAAGGCTGGAGCACAGTTTTCACAGCATGTAATGTGCCGGAGAAGGATGCCGAAAGTATCGGCAAAGATATCAACCACCGGTTAAAAGAAACAAACCCGGCGCCATTTGTTTGAAATTACTTATTGGTCTGGCCTGGTCAATTCGTGCCTTCCTTTTAGGGGTATGCAAAGCTTTCCATATATCATTACGTCTTTGCAAATTAAGCCAAAAATCAGGAGTATTATTGAATACCTTT
>JAUVFC010000232.1 GCA_030594505.1 Desulfobacterales bacterium | reverse complement strand
TGATTTTCTGAAGGAACTTAGAAGGCTCACCCGGGAAAAGGGGATTGTGCTCATATTTGACGAGGTAATGACCGGCTTCCGTGTGGCTTACGGTGGCGCCCAGGCCTTATATGGAATTACACCGGATCTTACCTGCCTGGGGAAGATTATTGGCGGAGGACTCCCCGTAGGGGCGTATGGCGGAAGGCGTGAAATCATGGAAAAGATTGCGCCGGAAGGACCTGTTTATCAGGCAGGCACGCTTTCAGGTAATCCCGTGGCAATGAGCGCGGGCATAGCGACATTAAGACAGCTTCAACGGGAAGGGTTTTACGAAGAACTTGAAAAAAAATCCGCTTCCCTGGCCTGGGGGCTTGGAAAAGCGGCAAATGAAGTAGGGATCCCTGTCGCTAGCAACAGGGTCGGCTCCATGCTTGGGCTCTTTTTTACAGACCAAACAGTAGCGAATTTCAAGGATGCCCAGACAAGTGACCTGGAGAGATTTGCCAAATACTATAGAGGAATGCTGGAAAACGGCATCTACTGTGCTCCTTCCCAATACGAGGCTATTTTTGTCTCAAATGCCCACAGTCAGCAGGATATTGAAGCTACCGTCAAAGCCGCTAAAAAGGTGTTTGAAACCTTAATTTAAAGTTGACTTATCAAAATTCTTATGGTACGACCCAACCAATACCAACAAGCTTTTCTCTTCGGCGCTCTTTGTCATGAAAAAGGAAACCAAGCGATTATTTAAGGATCTATCGTACTTCAGCGGGTTAGGCATCTCTGTTGTCTTGGCGACAGTCATCGGATTAGCCATTGGGTATTATCTCGATAATCATGTATTTGATACCTCCCCCTGGTTCACGTTGATATTTCTCGGATTAGGAATTGCGGCGGGCTTTAGGAATATTTACTTAGCCATGAAGAAGAGCCGCAACTTATGAAAAATTCCTTGGTACGCGAAGAAGAAAGGCTCTTAAAGATCATTGTCTTTTCTAATTGGATCTTATTAGTGGTTCTGACTGTTGGAGGATGTTTACTAAAAACTTGGGACTTTGGCTGGGGGGTCCTGGCCGGCGGGTTGATCATTTCGATAAATTTTCATTTTCTTTATCGTACTTTGAAAAAATCGTTGGATCCCTCGAAGCTGTCAGGGCCCGGCATAATCCTCGGAAAATATTATATTCGATTTTTGATAAACGCATTGATAATCTTTGTGCTTATATCCGAGCGTTATGTGGATCCGTTAGGTTTGATATTAGGCCTTTCCATCGTCGTTGTTAGTCTTCTTGTGGGTTTGGCATACGAAGTAAAAGTAAACTTTTTCAGGGGGGTTGTATAACATGGGACATCCGTATCTTTTTTTGGCAGATTTATTCCACTGGCCCTTCGCGCATCACTATCCGTGGGTCGCCTATTCATGGGTCGCGATGCTTTTCCTGATGGCAATCGGTTGGATAGGAGCAAAGGGGATTAAGATGATCCCGTCGGGGGCGCAAAATGTCCTTGAGGCGGTTATCGACGGGTTGGAGAATTTCATGCTCGACATTACAGGAGAAGACGGGCGTGCTGTGTTTCCGCTTATCGCGACCCTCTTTCTTTACATATTCACATGCAATTTGATGGGATTAATACCGGGATTTTTCTCTCCGACCGCAAGCGTCAACACAACACTTTCTTGTGCACTGATAGTGGTAACATATACGCACATACTCGGTATTAAGTGTCACGGGCCCAAGTATATCAAACACTTTATGGGACCGGTATGGTGGATGGCGCCCCTTATATTTCCCATAGAAGTCATCGGTCATTTGGCCCGCATCCTTTCCCTCAGTATTCGTCTCTTTGGAAACATGATGGGGCATGAACTGGTGGTTGGAATCTTATTCTTCCTGGCAGGCGCCTTTCTTGCTCCTCTTCCCATAATGGCGATGGGTATCTTTGTCTGTTTTATACAGGCATTTGTCTTTACGCTCCTTTCAATCATGTACTTTGGCGGCGCCATGGAGCATGCGCATTAAGATTTTATGTATACGCTATTTAACGGTGTTTTTGGAAGAAGCCCGCTAAATAAATCTAAATAAAGGAGGTTGTTGTATGAAAAAGGTTTCTCTATCAACTTTGTGGACCACTGCTCTGGTATTGGGGCTCTCATCAATCGCGTTTGCTTCTGAAGGCGCTGCTGAAGGTGGAGCTACATCAATGGCGGCACTCGATTTCTTTATCTGGTCGGTAATCGCTCCCGGATTTGGCATCGCATTCGCCGCTGGTTTTTGTGGTCTCGCTCAGGGTATGTCCTTGAAAGCCGCTGTTGAGGGTGTCGCCAGAAATCCCGAGGCATCCGGTAAGGTAACCGTTACCCTGATCATCGGTCTGGCCCTGATTGAGTCTCTTTGTATTTATGCTCTGGTTGTTGCATTGATTATCATCTATGCAAACCCGGCAGCAAAACTGTTTATGTAAATAAAAAGGTTGCAACAAGGGGGGGCGCGCCGGATTGTGATATATATAATTCGGAAGCCCCCTTTTTTTTATTCTATAATCTATAGGCCTTCAGCATCAGGCATCAAGTTTGGTGGTTTCGTAAAAAGTCAAATTGTCATTTCGGGCGAAGCGAGAAATCTTTCCCATGTAACAATGCAAAAATATAAGATTTCTCCCTGCGGTCGAAATGACAGATTCGTTGAATCTGACTTTTTACGAAACCATCATCTTTGCCTTGTGCAGGCGTTTCTCCACATCGCCATAGAGTACAACTTCTTCCATCTCAATATCTTTAAATCTCGGGGCGATGGTCCCAAGCCTCTTCCGGAGGGCCAAAATGTTTTCTGCGGGCGAGAAGC
>JAUVFC010000167.1 GCA_030594505.1 Desulfobacterales bacterium | reverse complement strand
CTTTATTAGATCGCGAAACGTTCCGGAGGGAGGAATCACAGAATAACCGGACCTGTCGAGAAACCTTATACAGGTCTCTTCCGCCGGATCAAGAATTCCGCCGTAGTTCCTGTTTGGCCCGAACTGCCGCACAAACGCATTGTATATGATGTTTGCGCAACATGTGTCTGACGGCTCAACATTAACAACAGTATTTGGCCCATCCGGCCATATGGGATCAGACTCGCCTTCTCCTGAAAACATACATTTTGCCTGGAAATGACCAACTTCGCAAAGAGGGAGAACAACCCGAAACCTTTGATCATCAATCCGGGTCATGGGAATGTCAAACCAGTCCCGTCCAAGAGGAGATTCATCATGATGGACATCTCTGATTTTTTCCCCGCGCGAGATTCCGGCATGTCCTATATTTGTGCGAAGCCAGGCACACCCCTTTGCTTTGCAGGAAAGTAAAAGGGTGAATGTGATGGTATCGCCTCGAAACTGAAGAAGATGTGTTCCCGGGGCTGGAGACTGTGTAACCAGAACTGAATTATTCATGGGAGCTTGAGGCTCTTTGCTGCCGCTGAGCGACCGATCCGGCCCTTGATCTTGGCCTCGGTCTTTTCCGGATATTTTTGCAGGTGCTTGTACCGGTGCATAGCCGATTCCGCCAGGTGCTTAATTATGACCGGCAGGTCGGAATTATTCCAGGCAAAAGCAAAATCTTCCAAAGAAAGAAGCCGCTTGCTTACCTTGTAATGAGGGTCGCTGTCCGGTATAAGAGCGATATCCTCATACTCAAAATCCATTTTCCCTTCAAAAATATCTTCGAACAGTTCGATGGCAGTATAGACGAAAAACTTTTTCACATCCTCGGCAGATTCTGCCTTGCTGATCATTTGTCTGAAGTTTGGAAGGATTTTGTGCTCGTGCCTGGTAAAGGAAAGTTGTTTTATCATGGCAGTCTTCCTTTCTTTTTGCGGATTCCACACAAATCCACGATGAGCCCTTTTTGTTTGAGCTGCTTAAGGGACTTGGAAATAAAAAGAAAAAAATAAAGAATTATAATAGGCTTTTTGTCAAAAACTTGTTTGCTTGTGCGCAGTCGCAAGCTCCAAAGCCATCGAAGCATATTTAAAGCTTTTCGTTCTCACCAGCAACGCCTGGATATTACACTTGGGGAAAATGCTACTCTATAAGTCAATTTTTTAATGAAACGTTCTATTAGATAGTAAACAACATGTATCAGGGAAGGCTTTAAGCTTTTTATCTCGCTTTTATCAAGACCGCTCGTCCTTGACCGACGTCCCGATTTTAAGACCGTACTTTTCAATTTTGGAATGCAATGTAGGCCTGGAAATACCCAGGAGTTTGGCTGCGCGGGAGCGGTTGCCTCCGGTGAGAGTGAGAGCTTCGCTGATGAGAATTGAGGCAAAATTATCCATACATGATTCAAATATATTTTCCCTGTCCTTTACGCTTAGTTCCCTGCCTACCCATTGCCGCAAAATTTGTTCCCTGTTATTCTTATTGAGGTCATTGCCAAAATGATCTGCGCCGATAGCATTAATAATATCCTCAGAATTAAGAGGCGCGCCATGGTTAAATATCAATGCTGTTTGAATTGTATTGGCAAGCTCACGAACATTGCCCGGCCAGGGATAATTTGCAAGCAATGTTTTTGCCCCGCTTGTAATCCTGGGATTGTCAATACTAACCTTTGCCGCATACTGCGACAGGAAATACTCTACGAGAAGTGGTATATCCTCCCGCCGTTCACGGAGTGGGGGAATCCAGATAGTTACGACCTTTATACGGTAGTAAATGTCCTTACGAAACCGGGCATCGGCAATTGCAGCTTCAAGGTCATGGTTAGTAGCAGCTATAATGCGCACATCCACAGGAATAGTTTCACATCCTCCAAGCCGTTCTATGCTTTTTTCCTGAAGCAATCTCAGTATCTTTGCCTGAAGGCTCAATGGCATGTCGCCGATTTCGTCAAGAAAAATCGTTCCTTTGTCGGCCTGTTCGATTTTGCCCACATGACAATGGTCAGCGCCGGTAAAGGCCCCTTTTTCATACCCGAACAATTCGCTTTCGAGCAAGGTTTCCGGAATCGCCACGCAGTTAATCACAAGAAAGGGTTTGTTCTCTCTAAGGCCGTGCTGATAGATAGCGCGAGCAACAAGTTCCTTCCCTGTTCCGGACTCACCCCTGATAAGTACAGTAGCATCGGTTGAGGACACCCGCCCGATGGCCTTGTAAACTTTCTGCATAGGCTCGCTCTGGCCGATAATAGCTCCCTGTAATAATTGTTCAGGAGTCGCATTAATGCCGACCTGAGATTGCATAAGACTACCTGCTTTCAGGGCTCGTTCTATTATGGCCAGCACGTCATGAACATCGAACGGTTTGAGTATATAGTCGAATGCCCCTATCCTGGTTGCTTCGATAGCTATATCTGTTGTGCCGTAAGCGGTCATGATAATAACAGGGACTTTTGCTTCAATTTCGTGTATGGCCTGAAATGTTTCCAGGCCGTTCATTCCGGGCAAGCGAATATCCAGCATAACCAGATCAGGGACCTCATTGCGGATCATATTGATGCCTTCTTCTCCGGAAGCGGCGCTATCCACGCTATACCTCTCTTCGGTCAAAAGTTTTTTAAAACTCTTCCGCAACTGGTCATCGTCATCAATAATGAGAATTCTGCTCAAGATCCGGCCTCTTTATCGGTAAAGTAATGATGAAAGTTGTTCCCTCTAGTTCGTTTGATATTACATCCAGCCAGCCCCGATGCTCTTCAATAATTCTGGAAGCAATGCTAAGCCCCAGACCTGTTCCCTCCTCTTTTGTGGTAAAAAAGGGTTGGAAAATTTTGCCCTTTATGGACTCGGGGATACCATGGCCGTTGTCGCTTAATCGAATTACTGCCGCTCTCTTCAATGGTTCTACATAAGCCTCTTCCTCATGGATGGTAATTAAGCCGCCTTTATCCATGGCTTCACATGCGTTCACAATAAGGTTGACAAGTACTTCCTTTAATTGTTCAGGATCGGCCTTGATCTCCGGAAGGGGCCGCTTGCGAATGATTTTTACACTTACATCGTATGATTTCAGGCGGTGCTCTAATAACTGGATAACTAGATCCACAACAACTGATGGACTGATCCTCTGCATTTTAAGCCTCGGTGGCCTGGAAAACTCGAGAAAATTTTGCACAATAGTATCTATGTGGCGGACCTCTTCGGAAATAACCTCAAAATCCTCTTTCTGGGTAGAAGTCAATTCAAGGCTGCGGTCTAAAGAAAAGAGTCGCATGTTTACCGATGTAAGAGGATTACGAATGCTGTGCGCCATGCCTGCCGCCAGTTTTCCCACAAGCACCATCTTTTCCGCCTGCAAAAGGTTTTCGCGACTTTGCTTAAGCTCAATCTGAACCCGATCGGCTTCATTAATCAGCCCGTGAACGCTTCGACTCAGCGCTTTGATTTCATTTCCCGATTTATGAAAACCGCCTTCTCTGTCTGCCTCTTGGGTTAGTTTTCGTACAGGGCTAAAAATTCGGTTCGCAAAAATAGAAAGCAGAAACAAACCCAGAAAAAGGCTGCCAAGCATAGCAACCCATGTGATTATCCTGAGTTTTCTAGCCTGGGTATGGCCTTCCTTATTTGCCTGTATGATTCTTGCGAGGTGGATGTTTTTATATTCTTCGCAAAGTTTCAGGATTTTGAAGAAACGCTTACGCACTTTCTGGTGGAGTTTTGCGCCGGCCTCTCGCTCTCCATTTTTATAGTGCTCAATAACCCGGTCATGGGAGGTAACATATGCGGTATATTCTGAATCAATCAGATCAACGGTACCTTCTTGCAGCTCGGTTTCAACCTGGAACTCCGCCTCTTTGAGACGCTCCGTGAAAATCTGACGATACTCACCCAATCGCCTTAGCCAGTCTGCATTACCATCCAGACAATAGTAGGAAACAAATCCTTTTTGATTCACAAGTGCGGTCTCAAGGGTTTCGGCCGTCTTGTAAGCGATCAAATCCTTATCAACGATAGCAGACAAACGCCGTTCAATTCGATATGTATACCAACCCATAACCAGACCGCCGGCAATAGAGATACAAACAAGAACAATTAAAATCGCGTAAATTTGTATGCTCAGTCCGATTCGGTTAAACATATCCGGTATCCTCAATTTCAGGAATGAATGGCTATCGTGGGATAAAGGCCCTCAAGCGGTCCGCGTGGATATGGCTGTATAAGGTGACTTCAACTTCAAAGTGCACCAAGAGCGTCTATGCGGATTTTACGTGGTATATCCTACCTTCCGCAAAAAATAAATTGTAAACCACTAATCCAATGGACGTTATATCCTCTAAAATCCTGCAGGTGACGAATAACGAATTCTCCTAAACTACCGCTTCATCATCCAACACCGCATACTCAGGTACAATCCCCTTCAATTTGGCTTTAATCCCCTTTGCATCATGCATGTCTGCCAGACGGGTCAATTCTCTTATCTGTTCATCAAGCCCATCTAATTTATTATAATGCTCTATGTCACCGCTTAGACTCTCATCTCGTAATACAAGAATTTTTTCATGGTCGGTTTTTACAATCCCTTCCCCCTCTGTAATCAACTCCTCGTAAAGTT
>JAUVFC010000108.1 GCA_030594505.1 Desulfobacterales bacterium | reverse complement strand
GTCTACCTGTGCGCATTTTTTCCCGCCGTTTTAAAAGCTCGGGATTATCATTTGAACTGTCGAACTTGACACACAACCCCCTTTTTGCTATACCGTGTTTCACAAAAAGCGACTTCTTGTCACGAAAAGACTTGATGGTTCAGTAAAAAGTCTTAAGAAGTATAATATGCTGATTCTATTCCTATATATCGACATTCAGGAAATCTTCATTTTTCGTTGAGGTCGTGGAGCATGGGTGTTAGTAGATAAAAGAAAGAGAGATTTTTAATGTCAAAAACTACAGGATTACAAAGATTACTTCATGATATTCGATACCGCCGGGATCGCTTTCGCCAGTTCCTTGGTGTCGCCTTTATTATATTAGTCAGCGCTGCTGGCGTACCTGAGAAAATTTGGTTCGCTCCCGGCGTAGCGCTGGTTCTCCTCGGTATTTCAGTACGTTTGTGGGCATCGGGGCATATTAAGAAAAACAAAGTCCTTGCCACCGACGGGCCTTATTCCTTTGTTAGACACCCCCTGTATGTGGGCAATATCGCGCTGGGATTTGGATTTGCCCTTGCCTCAGGATTATGGTGGAGTCTCCCCCTGTTGATAGGGTTCTTGGTCGGCTTTTACCCACCCGCCATCCGTTACGAAGATGAAAAACTTCATCGTCTGTTTAAAGAGGAGTGGGAGCAATGGCGCAGAGAAACACGCGCGCTTATTCCACGTTTTATCCATTTACGGAAAGATCAGTACGGGAACTGGTCATTCTGGCAAAGCTTGCGGCAGAATGGTGAGCCTCTCATCGCTCTTTTTCTTCTGTGCTGTCTATACTATCTCTATATGAAGCTCGTTTGAACCCCCGGTGACGCCAATGCTTGAAGACATCAATGCCCTCACCGAAGGCGAGCTGCTTCAGTGGATCAAGAGTAGCGTTAAAACCGGGTCGAATATTTTTAGCCACGGTTATCAGGGGCACACCTATATATATAAAGATAAGGGTCACCACCTGATCATCAAGGCGCCCATGGGCTGGGGGCCAGGTAAACTTATCCGGAGTGTGATGTTGCGCAACGAGTACAGGGCCTATTCCAGGCTATCTGAAGTACGTGGCGTACCGCGCTGTTACGGCCTTCTCGATGGATGCTACCTGGTGCTCGAATACATCGACGGTGTTCCGATACGAAGGGCTCAAATTACGGATCGCGACATGTTCTTCGAAACCCTCTTGCACCTGATCAAAGCCCTGCACACCGCAGGTGTGGCGCACGGTGATCTCAAGAAAAAGGACAACATTCTCGTCATCGAAGGACGGACGCCCTGTGTGATCGACTTCGGAGCAGCTATCGCCAGGAAACAGGGTTTTGCGCCCCTAAATCATTATCTGTATAACGTTGCGAGGAAATTTGATTTCAACGCATGGGTGAAATTGAAGTATGAACGCAGACTCAAAAATATGACCGATGAAGACATGGAGTATTACGACAGGACAGTCATTGAGAAGGTGGCACGCCGGATCAAGCAGATTTATCTAAAATTTAAAAGTGCCTTTTACTAGGAGGCTGTCCGAGAATTATGTGTATAGATATGGATGGTGCTTTTTCCATCGTTTGTGAAGCCATATCCAGTGATCCGGGTGTTCTCTGATTATCTTTTCTATAATATCACTTTGTTGTTGTGTGCCTTCACGAATACTCTCTTCCTTGTTATCGGGTTTAATTTTGAGTTCAGGGAAAAAAATAATACGATGATGCGTCATATCTTCGCAACGTGTTATAAACATGGGAACTATGGGAATATGAAACCTCTGCGCCAAAGTAGGGACTAATGCAAGCGTTGATGTCTTCTTTCCGAAGAATCGACACAGAATTTCTTCTTTGTTTGCCTTTCGATCAGCAAATATGACTAAATCCTCTCCGTTCTTTAGATTTCGGACTGCCGACAGGAGGCCGTTTTCTTTGTACAATATCCTTGCGCCGAATTTTTGATTATATGCGAGTCTTATTTTTTCAAGAAACGGATTGTCTATTGCCCGGACAATAAATTCAAGACGATTTATTGTGCTTGCATAGAACAAATGAGCATATTCCCAATTGCCGAAATGGGCGCCCAAAAGGATGACCGATTGACTTTTTTTCTTGGCGGCAAGCAAATGTTCCTTGCCTTCAATGTAAACAAGATCACGCAACTTTTCCCTGTCTATGTATTTCAATCGTAGCCATTCATATATACTCATACCAAATTGCTGAAAATTCTTTCGGGCCAGGAAGACTATTTCATTTTCTTTTTTTTCATTTCCAAAGGCAAATCTTAGGTTCTTTAAAGCAATTTTTCTGTGGTTAAAATCCAGGTAATAGAAAAGAAGCCCGGAGCATCTTCCCATAAATAACCATATTCTCAACGGGACAATTCGAGACAAGTAAGAGCCCAATATTGCCAGCCAATAGACTACACGATGTTGTTTGTTATGTTTTTTCTTCATCTGATTCCTCAATCCCTTAATTCCTCAATTTCCTTTTTAATAAAATTTTCAAAGGCCCTGGTCTCTTCTCCGAATGATACAGATATCACAAGAATAAATGTGGGAAAAGATGCCGGGAGTCTGTTTCCGACTCGTACGCAATCCTTTTCCGTAGTAACGATATAATCAACGTTAAGGTCCTTTGCTGCTTGCAAAATTTTTGTCACATCGCTGTTCGAATACCGGTAGTGGTCCGGGAATGGCATAAATTTTACAATGTTATACCCGAGTTCGGAAAGCAGAGCGGCAAAATCGTCATTTTTGGCAATCCCGGAAAAAGCGAGAACCTTTCGGCCTGTGAGAATTTCTATATTATGGGTTTTGCCGGAGGCATGTTCTCTTAATCCGCTCGGTATATGAGAACATTTAAAAATAGGCTTACCGGGTAGATATTTTTGAATAATCCGAACATTACGTGGTGAGCCTTTAGATCCATTATGCCGGGTCAGAACAACAGCATCTGCGCGTCTTAAGTGCTCAACAGGTTCCCGCAGCATCCCTCTTGGAATAAGCCGGCTGTTCCCAAACGGTTTTTTTGCGTCGCACAGACAAAGATTCAGATCACGTTTTAGCTGAATATGCTGAAAGGCATCATCAAGGAGTAAAATGTCAGGATTGAATGTAAGAATAGCCTGTCTGCCGGCCCTATACCGATTACTTCCCACAATGACCGGAATCCCATCCATGCGGGTTGCCATTAGATAGGGTTCATCACCGGCCTGTTTCACATCCATACGGATCGTTTTCCCATCAGAGACAATTCCGCCGGTTTTTTCAGCGCTTCCTTTATATCCCCTGCTGACTATTACCACCCGGTATCCGGATCGCTTCAGCAGGTCGGCTATATACATGGCAAGAGGGGTCTTGCCGGCGCCCCCCGTCGTTAAATTTCCGATTGAGATAACTTTGCATGGCAGTCTTCTGGATTTTACAATTCCATTCTTGTAAAGGGATGTTCTTACGCGAATAACAGCCCCATAGACAAGTGAAAAAAAATAGAGGATAAACTCCGACACAGAGGAAAAAGAATCTGTATCCTCTTTTGTCATAATATTTTCAATTTTTCTTCTAAGACGTCCCATCAACCCCCTGACTTCTAACTTCTGACTTCTGACCTCTGTCATCTGTTCTCTGTTCTCTGTCCCTATTGTCTCGTGTTTAGAAGCAAGAACAAACCAATGGTTCCAAAAAGGATATTGGCGAACCATGCCGCCACAACCGGCGGGACGACCTCTGAATAACCGAGCGTTCGCGCTATTACAGAAGTTGCCAGGTAGAGAAGGATAATCCCGAGGCTTATTCCGATTCCTGTGGCGATGCCGACTCCTTTTTCTTTGCGGAGCGCAAGCGGAATGCCAATCAGGCTCATTATTACACATATAAACGGAAAAGACAGCTTTATGTGCATATCAACCAGGTATCGGCATGCGTCGTAGCCTTCCCTGGCAATCTTCTTCGCATATTCGCGTAACTCCGCGAATCCCATTTCATCCGAGTATTTCGCTACTTGTTCAAAGTCTTCAGGGGATTCGACAAGGCTGAAGTTTTTTTCTTTAAAAGGGGTTATCCTGTAAGAACCATTTTCATCCCTCTCTTTTACTACCCCATTATAAAAGGCCCAGTAATCTGTTCTCCAGGTAGCGCTGTGAGCCTGGATGCGCCGGACTAATCTGAAGTCGCGGTCAAATTGATTGATGATAACACCTTCCAGGGTTTTCGTGCGGCTGTTGAAACTCCGGATGTTATAGATGGTGTTTTCCCCTTTATACCACAGTTGTTCGTGCTTATAGATGAGTTCGGGCGGTTTCTTTTTTACATGGTATCTCCATATTTCATTTACCTTGCGGTTGGTATGGGGAACGATAAGCTCGCTGATAGTAAAGTTTATTATCGTGATTATGAGTGCAGTAACAATAAAGGGGGCGCCGATCCGGAACAGACTGATCCCATTTGCCTTCATGGCGATGATTTCATGATTTTTGGAAAATATACCCAACGTAATAATTGTGGACATCAAGATTGCTACGGGAGCCATCTGTACAGCTACAAAAGGTAGTTTATGTATGAAATAGGTTGGCGCATATTCAGTTGACCCGGTTTCAATAAAATTGTCGATTTTTTCGAAAAAATCGACCAGCATATAGAGCATGACAAACGTCATGAATGTAATGGCAAACAGCTTAAGAAATTCTTTGCTTATATATCGCGTGATAATTTTCATATAATCAACTCGCGTCACGTGAGCGCCCAAATTGGCGAAGGCGTTCAGACAACCGATTAAAAAAACTCAAAAGCCTTATAGGCTCTTCTCTTACAGCCTTTCGCATCGTAAAGATTGTCAGCGCTCCGATAATGATATTCGGAATCCACATCCCAAGTGCGGGGGGGTAAGCGCCGGACTCACCGAAACTCCTCCCTGTAGCAAAAAGGATGTAGTAAAAGAGGAAAATGCCGAGACCGAATGATACGCCTCCTGAAGAACCGGAGATCTTGGTCTGCATTCCCAGAGGCACGGCAATCAGGCCGAGAATAATACACGACAGAGGGAGAGCAAATTTCTTGTGAAGCTCCATTAAGTAAAGATTATATTGCATGTCCCTGGTCTCGAACGATTTGAGCTTTGCAATAAGTTGTGAGACAGACATTTCCCGCTTCCCAATCCCGCTTCCATTCTCTTTTATCGCCAATTGCTGTACGTCGAGCGCTAATTCATATGTGCTGAACCAAATGGTATCAGAACCCGTCATGTCTTGAGTATCGTAGTGAATAGTGCCGTCGATCAGTTTAAGCGCCAGTCTCTTTTTCTCAGGGTCGGACACTATAACCCCATTTTTAGCAATAATAGTATTTGAGAGCCGTGGGTCTCTTTTGTCCGAAATAAAAATGTCCCGCAGCAATTTTCCTGAGACATCTACTTCATTGGCATAAAGTACCATATTTTTAAAGTCGTCATTAAAATAACGAGGTTTTATCCCCGCATACGCCCTTTCGCGCGCCACTGAATAAACCAGCTCATTGAAAGCGCGTTTTCCCATTGGCATAGCATAGATAGCCATATAACTTGCACATATGTAAGCAAAAACAGAAAGAACAAAAACCGGTGGAAGTATCTGGTAAAGGCTGATGCCGGAGGCCTTGATCGCGGTCATTTCATTATCATGAGAAAGTCTCAAGAAGGTCAAAAGCACGGCTAATAGCGTGGAAATCGGCAATGTAAATACAAAGGAATAGGGCAGGGTATAGAGAATTAAAAGACCTATTGCTGATGGCGCTACCCCCTTATTTATGATAAGATCCGTAAAAGTAAATACCTTTGTGACTAATAAAATAAAAGTAAAGGTGATAAGGCTGACAGCAAAAAACTGAAAAAGTTCTTTTAAAATATATCGATGAAGAATACGGGGCATGATTGATTAGTGTCTTTTTTGGACACAGATGAACACAGATTGTCAGGATATTGAATATAAAGTTACGAGTTGCGAGTTGCGAGTTTTATTCTTGTAACACGTAACTCGCAACCCGTAACTGTGTATATCCGTGAAAATCTGTGCCCTAATTTACTTGTCATTTTTAAACTGCAACTCATGAAGTTTGAAATATTCGCCTTTCATGGCAAGAAGTTCTTCGTGTTCTCCTTCCTCTACAATCGTTCCCTTTACGATAACAACGATCCTGTCTG
>JAUVFC010000026.1 GCA_030594505.1 Desulfobacterales bacterium | reverse complement strand
GTCGCTAAGATTTTGAAAAAATGATGAGCGTAAAGAGATTGACGTGTTTCCATTTAAAATGGAGCTGAAAATGACGAAAATCCTGGTGGTTGATGATGAAAGAAATATTCGCAAAGTAATGGAGCGCAGGCTGGAGAAACTTAACTATGAGGTGCAAGCTGTTGAAAGCGGGATTGAGGCCATTGAGGTCCTGAACAACGGCGAAAACTTCGATCTGATTTTACTTGACCAGATGATGCCGGAAATGGACGGGCTGGAGACTTTTGAAAACATCAAAACCCTGGCTGCTCCGCCGCCGGTGATTATGTTCACCGCGCACGGTTCACTCCGCCTGGCCGTGGAATTTATGAAAGCCGGCGGATCGGATTTTGCCCAGAAACCGGTTGATTTCGGCACTCTGAATATTCAGATCATTAGAGCTATCAACCATACAAAGTTGGAACGCAAGTTCCGTGAAACAAAAATTGCTTGTCAGGCTGCTGAAGAGGCCAGCCATCTTAAAGATCAGTTTTTGGCTTTGATATCGCACGAGATTCGCACTCCTCTGAGCGGAATAATTAGCGCCGCCCAGACTGTGGAACGACTGGCAGACAGAGACAAGCTTACTTCTGAAAGGCGAGCTAAACTGATGAATGACATTGTTGACATGGGCAGGCACCTGGCTTCAATTATCGAGGATATTCTGGAAATATCCAAAATCGAAGCCGGGCATGTGGACATTGTTTTTGAAGCGGTTGAACTTCGGCAGATGACTGACAGCTTCTATCCCGGTCTTGAGAGACAGGCGGGTGAAAAAGGCTTGAAATTTGAAGTGGAAATTCCGGCTGGTTTTCCGTTAATTCGCGCTGATGCAAAGAGGCTGACTCAGGTTCTTATTAACCTGATCGGCAACGCGATCAAGTTTACGGACAAGGGTTTTGTGAGATTGCGAGCGGATTTGCCGGAAGAAGATGAATCAAGAGTCGTTATTTTTGTCAGCGACACCGGCATCGGCATTTCTGAAGAATCTCTTCCTGAGATTTTTGACCGCTTTAAGCGGGTCGAAACTTCCGGCAAGATTCCCGGCACCGGGCTGGGGCTGGCCATCACCAAAAAGCTGGTCGAACTGATGGAAGGAAAAATTGAGGTAGAGAGTGAGCCCGGCAAAGGGAGTACCTTCAGGGTGACCCTTCCGTGTGAGGGCCGCTGATCGATAGTTTTTCCTTATTCTACAATTTCCAGACTATTGAAAAAATACCCGATCTCAAATGCGGCGCTTTCCGGTGAATCTGAACCGTGTACCGCGTTTTTCTCTTTATCGACGGCAAAGTCCCGGCGAATGCTCCCCCCGGCAGCCTCCTTGGGGTCGGTAGCCCCCATAAGCTCACGGTTTTTTACGATGGCATTTTCACCCTGCAGGATCATTGCTATGGCAGGGCCTGACGACATAAAATCAGTCAGGCTGTCAAAAAAAAGGCGATCCTTGTGTACTGCATAAAAACCCCGGGCCTCTTTTTTGGTCATACGGATCATCTTCATCCCTACAATCTTGAGACCGTTTGATTCGAATCTTTTGATTACGTCTCCTATATGGTTGTTTGCTACCGCGTCTGGTTTGATAATTGATAAAGTTCTTTGCATTGTTGCCTCCATGATAATTATTCGTGTCCTATGAATTTTCTAACTGTTCAGGTTTGTGCTCAGGTTTGTCAGGTTCAGGGTTCAGGGGTTCACGGTTAAACTGACCCGCCTGCCTCGCCTGAGCGAGAGCGATGGCGGGCAGGTGAAAGAGAGGTTATACGAATGAATTCGTCCGGTTCTTGCGGTGGAGTTTAGAGAAAACTCTATGTTGCCTTGTAAATGTGAAGAGAGCAAGGCGAGCAACCCTGAACCGGAACCTTGAACCGTGAACCCCTGAACCCTGAACCTGACAAACCTGAGTATTTACTGAATTTCCAAAGAAAAGGCACAAAGCCGAAAAACCTTGTGCCTGTGATAGATCTGCATAACTACATAACTAATTAATAATGCTGCCCCGATTGGCGTCTGATTCTATCTCCTTTCCGGCCGCCGGCAGGAATGCCGGTAAACTTTCCCCTGCTTCTTTAAAAAGGGATTCACCTTCTTCCAGCTTAAGCGCGGTGGACAAGACCTCATCTATATGATCGACTAAAATTATCTCTATTTGCTTTAGAATTACAGCAGGGATATCGTTGAGGTCCTTCTTATTCTCTGCCGGTATAATTACCTTGGTGATTCTGCCGCGGTGCGCTGCAAGGATCTTTTCTTTCAGGCCTCCGATCGGAAGCACACGTCCTCGAAGGGTAATCTCACCGGTCATCGCGATGGTTCTATAGACCGGCTTTTTAATAAGGGCCGATACAATGGAGCTGACCATTGCAATGCCGGCCGAAGGCCCGTCTTTTGGTGTAGCGCCTTCGGGAACATGTATATGTATGTCTACATCATGGTAAAAGTTCGGATTAATACCGAGACGTGTGGCACGCGAACGCGCATAACTCAACGCCGCACGAGCCGACTCCTGCATTACGTCTCCCAGTTTCCCGGTCACATCAAGCTTCCCTTTTCCCGGCATGACAATTGTTTCAATAACCAGGATCTCTCCTCCAACCTCTGTCCAGGCAAGGCCGGTGGCAAGGCCGATCTCGTCTGTTTCTTCGACCTGGCCGTATCTATAGCGAGGGGTGCCGAGATATTTTTTTACAGACTGTTCTGATATCCGAATGTTTGTGTCTTTGCCTTTTTTGGCGACCTTACGGGCCACTTTGCGACATATCGAAGCTATTTCGCGTTCCAGATTGCGTACCCCCGCCTCCCGCGTATATTCACGAATAATGGTCAAAACAGCATTATCCGAGAAGTGTAGATTTTTATCATTCAAACCGTTCATCTTGATATGTTTGGCTGTCAAAAAACCTTTTGCTATCTGTAATTTTTCATGTTCGGTATAGCCCGGAAGTCGTATGATTTCCATTCGATCTTGCAGGGGCGCCGGGATGTTGTGCAACGTGTTGGCTGTAGTGATAAACAGGATCTCAGAGAGGTCGTAATCCACATCTAAGTAGTGATCGTTGAATGCATAATTTTGCTCCGGATCAAGGACTTCAAGGAGCGCGGCTGAGGGGTCGCCTCGAAAGTCGGTACTCATTTTGTCTACTTCATCCATGCAGAAGACAGGGTTGTTTGTCTTTACTTTCTTGAGAGATTGTATAATCTTGCCCGGCAATGCGCCGATGTAGGTTCGTCTGTGCCCGCGAATTTCGGCTTCATCCCGGACACCTCCCAGAGAAAGCCGAATGAATTTTCGATTTGTGGACCGCGCTACAGATTTGGCCAACGACGTCTTGCCAACCCCCGGTGGACCGACAAGACAGAGGATAGGTCCCCGAATCTTTTTCACCAGGGATTGAACCGCCAGGTATTCAAGAATTCTCTCCTTCGGCTTTTCCAGACCATAGTGGTCACTGTTAAGGATTCCCTCGGCCTTTTCAATGTCAGTCTGAACCTTGGTCCTGTCGAACCACGGAAGTTCAATGATCCAATCAATGTAATTCCGTACAACTGCGGCCTCTGCCGACATCGGGGACATCATCTTCAGTTTTTTGAACTCTTGCTGTACCTTGGCGTTGGCCTCTTTTGACAACCTTTTGCGCTTTATCCGTTTTTCGAGCTCTTGCAATTCGCTTTGCTGATCGTCGGCATCCCCCATTTCCTTTTTAATGGCCCGCATCTGCTCGTTCAGATAGTAGTTTTTCTGCATTTTTTCCATCTGTTTTTTCACTCTTCCCTTGATGCGGGTTTCTATCCGGAGTACCTCAACTTCAGATTGCATAAGTTCATAGAGAATGGTCAATCTATTGAAAGTTTGCGTTGCTTCCAACATCCTTTGCTTGTCTTTAATTTTGAAGGAAAAGTGTGCCGCTACGGTATCCGCCAGTCGTGAAGGATTCTCAATGGAAGCTATCGTATTGGCCAGGTCGCTGGAAATGTTCTTGTTTATTTTTGAGTAATTCAAAAACGCACTTATAATGTTTCGGCAGAGAGCCTCGATTTCCGGCGTATGTACATCAGGCTCAATTATTTCCTCAACTTCAACCAAAAAGTACGAGTCATCTTGGGCAACCCGTTTGATATGCGCCCGTTTTTTCCCTTCTATAAGGACTTTTACCGTGCCGTCCGGTAGTTTTAAGAGTTGAAGTACCGTCCCAATAGTGCCTGTCCGGTATATATCCTTTTCATTTGGCGAGTCTATGGAGGCATCTTTTTGGGTGGCCAAAAAGATTCTCTTATTGTGTTGATCCAGGGCATTTGACAATGCATTGATAGACTTGGTTCTTCCCACAAACAGCGGCGCCACCATATGGGGCAGAATTACAATATCCCGTAGTGGAAGAAGTGGAAGGTATATAGGTGGCGCTGAAGAAAGTTCATCAGCCCTTTTTGGTTTTTTTATATTAAACACGGTGTCTCCTCATGTTATGAGACCTTTGAAAAACGTCCTCTTTTGCCCAATTTCTGCGTCAGGCTCAATTTTTAATCCTCAAAATACTCAATGTATTCCTCCGGTTAAAAATTTCGCTTTCCTTGACCTTGAACAAAATTGAACGTTTTTCAAAGGTCTCGTTATGCCTGCTTTTTATTTTGTTCGCTTTCAAAAATAAGAATGGGGTCGTCTTCATTTACAATTACCTCTTCACTTATTACACATTCAGTAACTCCTTCAATAGAAGGGATTTCGTACATTATATCAAGCATGGTCTCTTCCAGTATAGCCCTCAAGGCACGAGCCCCGGTCTTTCTTTCAAAGGCTGATTGAGCGATTGCCTTGAGAGCGCTATCAGTAAATCGAAGGTTTACGTTTTCGAATCCAAAGAGTTTTTGAAACTGTTTTACCAGCGCATTCTTTGGTTGGGTAAGGATCTTAATGAGCGCATTTTTATTTAGTTCGCTCAGGGTCGCACTCACAGGGAGTCTGCCTATGAATTCCGGAATCAAACCGAATTTGATAAGGTCTTCCGGTTGAACCAACTTCAGGGTTTCACCGATATTTTCTTTTTTGAGTTTGATTATGTCAGCTTCGAACCCGATCGCTTTCGTTCCTGTACGGGCTTGAATAATCCGCTCTAATCCATTGAATGTCCCGCCGCAGATAAATAGTATATTAGATGTGCTTATCTTGATGAAATCCTGTTGCGGATGCTTTCGTCCTCCCTTGGGCGGGACGCTTGCCATGGTGCCCTCAATAATTTTCAGTAATGCCTGTTGTACGCCTTCGCCTGAGACATCCCTTGTAATTGAAGGATTATCTGATTTTCTGGCGATCTTATCGATTTCATCAATGTACACAATCCCCCGGCTTGCACGTCCCACGTCATAATCACAGTTTTGAAGCAAGCTGGCGATAATATTTTCAACGTCTTCTCCAACATATCCCGCCTCTGTCAGGGTAGTGGCATCTGCAATGGTAAACGGTACACTCAGTATCCGTGCCAACGTTTGAGCCAAAAGAGTCTTTCCCGAACCGGTCGGCCCGATCAGAAGGACATTACTTTTTTCAATCTCCACGTCATCCACGGACACATCGCTCTCAACCCGTTTGTAGTGATTGTAAACAGCAACAGCCAATATCTTCTTTGCCTGTTCCTGCTCTATGACATATTCATCCAGAATCGCTTTTATCTCAGAGGGCTTAGGGATGGCAGCCTGTGCCGAAGATTCCTTTGTTTTCCCGTATTCTTCCTGGATAATCTCATTACACAGCTCAATACATTCATCACAGATATATACTGCGGGACCTGCGATTAGTTTTTTTACTTCATCCTGACCCTTTCCACAGAAAGAACATAAAAGATCTCCTGTAGTTATCTCGCCCCGTTTTGGCATTATTGTTATCCTCCCCAAATGTTGGGTTAGTCTTTTTTCTCCATTTTTCTTTTTGTAATCACTTGATCTACGATACCATATTCTAAGGCTTCTTTTCCACTCATATAATAATCTCTATCAGTATCCTGCTGAATTTGCATCATATCTTTGTTTGTATGCGTAGCCAAAATTGCGTTCAGGGCTTCTCGCATCCGGAGTATTTCTCTTGTCTGGATTTCAATATCAGTTGCTTGCCCCTGAAACCCGCCCAGGGGTTGGTGGATCAATATCCTGGAATGAGGAAGCGTAAATCGTTTCCCTTTTTCTCCGGCCGCCAAGAGGAGGGCTCCCATGCTGGCAGCCTGCCCCATACATAGTGTAGAGACATTAGGTTTAATATACTGCATTGTATCATAAATGGCAAGCCCTGCAGAGACTGTACCCCCAGGGGAATTGATATAAAAATTGATATCCTTGTCCGGCTCTTCAGATTCCAAAAAGAGCATTTGTGCGATTAAAAGGTTTGCAACTTCATCAATTATCGCCGATCCGAGAAAAATGATCCTGTCTTTCAAGAGTCTGGAATAGATATCATAAGCACGTTCGCCCCGCGAAGTCTGTTCAATTACCATCGGAATAAGTGGCATGGATCTTCTCCTTATTTTTAATTGTTCAATCCATTTTTTTCTCTTTCGAATCCGTCTCTACTTCTTCAACAGTGCTGTTATCGATAATAAACCTAATAGCGTGTTCTTCGAGAAATTTGTGTTCGAGGTTAGCAGCCTGTTCTTTGTCTTGCTTATAAACCATTTTAATACTTTCTACGGGCTGGCCCAACTTATTGGACAGATTCCTAAAACCGGCGTCTAAAATTTCGTCGTTGATTTTAAAACCTTCCTGTTCGATAATTTTGTCGAGTATCAAAAGGCCGCGCACCTTTCTTTCTGCCGCAGGCCCGTATTTTTTCAGGAACGTTTCTTGCGTGTACCCCATATCCTGTGGCGAAAGATTCTGACTTGCAAAGGCGGTTTCAGCATCTTTTGTCATGACTTGTGTCTCATAGTTCACCAGGACTTCCGGCGCTTCAAATTCGGTTTTTTCAATCAGTTTGTCTATGATTTGTTCGTAAAGCTCTCTTTCGGAAAAATTATTAAAATTGCGTTCCATTTCTTCTCGAATGGCTGATTTTAATTCTTCCAGACTCGAAAACTGTCCGACATCTTTTGCGAATTCGTCGTTTATCTCCGGGAGGATCTGTTCTTTAATCTCCTTTACGGTTGCGGTAAAGGAAACTTCCTCACCGGCCAGGATTTTTGGGAGGTAGTCATCCGGAAATTTGACCGGAAATATCTTTGTCTCACCGCGGGTCATTCCAATGAGTTGATCGCTGACTTCCTTTAATAATTTTTCAGAACCTACCTCGGCGATAAAGTTCTCGGTCTTCCCGACCGGTGCGAATGGTTTTCCGTCTTTGAATCCTTCGTAGTCAATCTGCACGAAATCTCCGGCCGTTACCGGTCTATCCTCGTCTATGGTCTTTAGTTGTGCCTGGTTGTGTTGAATTGTTTTAAGCTTTTCCTCGATCTGATCGTCGCTAACCGTATAGATGGTCTTTTTAAGCTTAAGTCCTGTATGTTCGTCGATGGCAATAGGAGGTTTTACTTCAACGGTTGCAGAATATTTATATTCTTGTCCCGATACAAGTTCGGGATAATCGAATTTCGGGTTTCCAAGGGGAACCAAGTTGTTTTCTTGAAGCGCCCTGGGATAAGACATATTGATTAATTGAGCATTTACCTCAGATGCCGCCTCGTTTTTAAATCTGTTTTCCAGAATCGAACGGGGGACTTTGCCGGGACGAAAGCCCTTCACTTTGACGCTCTTTTGGAGTTTGGTGTAAAATTTATCAATCTCCTTGGTTACATCTTCTTTTGGAATCTCAACATGGAGTTTCTTTTTGACACTGCTGATATCCTCTATGTTTACTTTCATAACCTTCCTTTCTGAATTTTTGTATATCGTTCATCTGTCAGCATTTTTCGCTGTAGTTTGATATTCTATCGCGATCATCTTTTATAAGAATGGTGCGAGAGGGGGGACTCGAACCCCCAATCCGCAATGGAACTGGATCCTAAGTCCAGCGCGTATGCCAATTTCGCCACTCTCGCAAAAGATGATTGACCTACCACGTAGGTATGATAATAATAAATATATCTTTTGTCAAAGATGCCGGTTGATAAGTTTGATGACTTTTTACGAAATCATCAACCTTGTATTTGTATAAGGAACTCAAAAAGGTGTCAAGAAAATAGTAAGGATGCGGGGTTGGATTATAATGAAGTTTGACAAGGTTGATAAGTTGACGGGATTTGTATTATCTCTCTTCCTGATTGCGTCCCTTACTTTTACCGATGTGTATGCCGAGGGCATATTTTTGCGAGGCGAAAAGGACAGAGGAGGGAGGATAACCATTGTGCTTGATCCCGGACACGGCGGACACGATTCCGGCGCGATAGGTCCCGGAGATAGCAAAGAAAAAGATCTTACTCTGGCCCTGGCACGGGCTGTCAAAAAAAGACTTTCGGGTTACTACAACGTATTGTTGACCCGGACAGATGATTATTGGATTGATATAGAAGAACGGACAGCAATGGCAAATCATCATAATGCGGACCTGTTTATCAGTATCCATACGGGGGGAAGTTTTCGGCACAGGGCAAGTGGCCTTGGAACCTTTTACTGGTCCGGGAAAGAATCCAAAAGGGTTAGTCATATCATCAGGGCTACAAAGGAATGGGATACAGAGGAAGACTCATCGGAGTGGGAACGTATTCAGGAAAGATACCTGTCAAAGAGCCGGACATTAGCAATAACTGTACATAAGGAACTTATAGGGCGTTTAAGTATCAATGACAGAAGATGTAGAGCGGCTCCGATATATCTCCTCGCCGGTGCAGACATGCCTGCAATACTTGTGGAGGTGGGATATGCGACCAATCCGACCGAAGAAAAACAACTGAATAACCCGTTGTTTTTGGAGTTAATTGCAGGGGGGGTGAGCAAGGGTATAACCGATTTTATTCAAGATAGGGATTGAAGATTGAGGGTTGCGTAAAAAGTCATCATTTTTTGGTTCCATATGAACCGGGTTGTATTAATATTAAAAACATGGTATAAATCATTCTTCAATAGAGAAAGTTCCTGTCTGCCATGAGCCCCGCCCAGGGGGCTATGAGCTAAATTGAGCCTGTTCAATATTATAACTAATTGATATCACTATCTTTATATGGCCACTTTTAAGAAAGTAACTCAAAATATGCCCAAAAATAGGGGTCTTATGCATTCAAGAGCCCAAATACGGCCAAAAGTAACTCAATTTTCAGAGGCCAAGAGGGCGAAAGTAACTCAAAATCTCAGCGGTTGGCTGACAGCCAAAAAATCCTGGTTTTTCCAATATTATTTGCAGTTATGTGTTATCGTGCTTGTTCTGTATACTCCTGGAATATTGAACGCCAATATTGAACAGGAGACACAGAACATGCCGCGCGTATGTATACCCCAAGAGGTAGAATTCCTGGAATACTTCCACCGTATTGATAAAAATACCGTCAAGGACATTTTCTCCCAGTGCCGTTCCACTGGCCCGGTCGGCTATGACTCCTCTCTGGTGCTGGCGCGCATTCTCAAAATCAAAGAACGCATCTCATCCGACCGGGAACTTAGCGAGAAGCTGGCCAAGATCCGAATCTATCGCGAAGCGATCGGTATCAGCCGCCATGAGATCCCGGCACACAACACCTTCCACACGCTCCGCCAGCGACTGGGGCCGGAAGGGTTTGTTGATCTCCATCAACGTTTCGTTTTGGAGGCACACAAAGTAGGCCTGCTTACTCCGCCAATCCCCGATCTTCCGAAAAAGGTGAGAAGCAAAGTCATCCTCATGGGCGACTCGACATTTCTCAAAGCCGTCGCCTCCACCAAGGGTAAAAAAGACATAGACGGAAGCTGGTTGTTTACTGACGATAGCATCGCCTTCGGCAAACCGCACCACAAGCACAAGTATCCCGTCGGTCACCGCGCCCATACGCTCACAACCGTAAGCGGGATTCCGATCGCAAGTCGGCTTGCCCCAGCCAACGAAAGCGATCAGACTCATATACTGCCACTTTTGCGCACGGCTCTCACTCGCTATCCGATGCTTCCCTTTGCCTGCGTGATCCTCGATGCGGGCTATGACGCAGAGGAGATCCACCGCTATATTTACTCCGAGTTGGGTCTTCTGCCAATCATCATCCGCAAGCCATCTATGAAGTGGGGACCGAGATTAAGCAATGCTGGCACTCCGCTCTGTTTCTTTGGCTATCCCACTCGGCGACGAGGAATCGAGTACAATCATGGACGGACCAAGTTCGCTTGTTACCACGCCTGTCTTGATGATCCACAACGGCTGCTTTTCTCCTGCGAGTATCAGAACTCCAAAAGTCGCTTCGGCTGGATGACCTATACCCGCTTCAAAGACGACTACCGCCGACAGGGACCAGCTGTGCCGGGCTCAAGGCTCTACGAACGTCTCAAGAAACTTCGTACCGGTATTGAACGTTACTACGGCCTGACCAAGGAGAACCGATACCACATGGAAACCAACAATACTTACATGGGCCACGACAATGTCTTTATCCACGTGATCGAGCACGACATTGTCGCAACCCTGGACATACTCCACAAACATGCGAAAACAGGGAAGTGGAGCGATGTCCTTGCTATCTAATATTGAACAGGCTCAATTAGTACGGAAGGTAAAGTCATGCAGGGCAATATAGAGTACAGATTGGCAGATGGGGAAATTCCCTTGGCGTCAGGCTCCATAGGAGGCTGTCCGAGAATTATGTCCGCAACGAAACAGTGTAAAAAGAGGTCCGAAGCGATTGTTACTTGAGAATATCTTTTACCTTATCTGCTTTTTCCTTTAATTTTTTGGCATCCTTAACACCAGGAATCTGATCGACTACCTTTTCGACAAATTTATTCTGAGGCTCTTTTGTAGTCTCTGATTTCTGTTGTTGATCTTCCTGTGTCTGATCTGCGGAATTTTTCCCCTTGCTTATGTCGTTCTTTATCTTCCGAAGTTCGCTTACCGTCTTTCCCAGATTCTTTCCGATTCCGGGAAGACGCTTGCCGCCAAAGATAAGCAAGAGGATAATAGCAATAATAATGATTTCCGGAATTCCTAATCCGAACAAGGCGACTCTCCAAAGAAAATATGATTATAACAAAAACCATGTATTTTTATTAATATCATCTATCATTACTCCAATTCTTTGTCAATTTCTTTAGATTAGAGACCTTCCCTTATTCCCGAGAGTTTGGTATAAGATAAGCTTAGAATATCACAAAAAGTCGCATTTGGGAGTATCTATCTCCGTGCTTATCATTACACCCACTCAAAAGGAAAAGGAACCGCTTACACGCTTTCTCCCCCCTGATACAATACGTGTCTGTGGTATCGGGAGGGTAAATGTCGCTTCTTTTTTGACAGAGGAGATCATTATAAGACGTCCGAATGGTGTTCTCCTGGTAGGCTGTGCAGGGGCATATCATGGGTCCGGGCTCTTAATCGGTGATGTAGCAGTGGCACAGAGCGAATTCAACGCAGATGAAGGGGTGGCGGACGAGACCGGGTTCCGATCCATGGAAGAGATAGGGATTCCTGTATTAAAGAAACAAGATGTCGAATATTTTAACCTTTTCCCTGTTGATGAACCCATTGCTGATCGGCTTCTTGAATGTGCCCGGTCAGAAGGGCTGACAGCAGAGAAGGGGGGGTTTATTACTGTGTCCGCCACATCAGGAACAGAACAGAGAGCGGACATAGTCAACAAAAGGATCGGCGCCCTGTGTGAAAACATGGAAGGAGCCGCGGCAGCCCATATCTGTCTGAAATACGATATCCCTTTTGCAGAAATACGTGGAATCAGCAACCTCGCCGGACAGCGGAGGCCGTTCGAGCTTGTAGCGGCAATGACTGCTGTGGGGAGAGTGCTGAGAAAATTTAGGGATTTGTGAACAGATGACTTTACCCAAACAGACCATAACCCTTGGAATATCCCCTTGTCCCAATGATACGTTTATATTCCACGCGTTGCTGCATGGCTTAGTTGGTGACAACCCGTTCCGCTTTGTCTTCCATATGGAAGATGTGGAAACATTGAATCGTCTGGGAAGAGACGCTGTTCTTGATGTGACCAAGATATCTTT
>JAUVFC010000202.1 GCA_030594505.1 Desulfobacterales bacterium | reverse complement strand
GAGCCAATCTTTTTATCGTGCTTTGCACAAGAGAGTCATTGCCAATGAACTTTACAAGCTGCTTGGGATATAATTCTCTTGACACCGGCCATAAGCGTGTGCCTGTTCCGCCTGCCAACAAGATGGCATATATATTTATATTATTGTCGATTTTATAATCTTGAGAGTCCATAGTTCTTCCTAACCCTGTGAATCTTAAAGAAATATTATAGCAACCAAACCGTCATTCCCGCGTAGGCGGGAATCCAGGAAAATCAAGGGGTTATGGATTCCTGCTGGAGTTTATCGCGTGGATTCCCGCTTTCGCGGGAATGACACACGGGGCAGGAATGACAGAACTTTGGACTGTGTAGTTATGAAGAGGAACCATAAAAATTCAGAAGATAAAGAAGCGAAATGGCTCACAACCTTCAATGATATGGTCACGCTCTTGCTTACATTCCTGGTTTTAGTCCTTTCGCTTTCAAAACTCGATATAGCCAAAGTGAAGGAGGCATCTTATTCTTTCAGCAACGCCTGCGGGTTTCTGCAGAGCGGGGAAATAGTAGATATCAAAGTTTTTACACCTTTTGTTAAACCTCTCAGGGGCGTGGCCATAACGGATTACAGGGCAAAAAGAGAATTATCCGATCGTATAAATGAGATAGGGGGAATAAAGGCGGGAGTGGTTGAAGAAGGGGTTTCCGCGACCCTGAGGGATACGTTGTTATTCGAAACCGGTTTAGCCAAAATTAAAGAAAAAAACCGCCCGGTTATTAAAGCCCTGTGTTCTATTCTTAGAACAACGGATTGCCGAATAAGGATAGAGGGGCATACAGATGATGTCCCTATAAGTAACAAACGATTTTCATCCAACTGGGAGCTTTCAGCGGCCCGGGCCGTAAATGTTGTCAAATATTTTATTTCCGAAGGCGGCATTCTCCCGGAAAGGCTTTCTGCGGCAGGTTATGCGGACTCAAAACCCCTTCTTCCGGATGTGAGCGACCATAACAGGGAACTCAACAGGAGAGTGGAGGTTATTTTGACGTTAAAAAAGGGTAAGGGATTGGGGATTGAGCGAAGCGAATTAAGTTGAGGAGGGCGCGGCAATGGTTGAAAAAGAGAAGGAAGAGGAACTCGAAGAAAAAAAAGAAGAACCCAAAAAAAGTAAAAAATCAATCATTAAATGGATTGCAGTATTTTTTGGGGTAGTGATTTTAGGGGCCGTGGGTTTTGCGGGGTGGACGTACTATAAGAGTAGTGATTCCGGTTCGGAAAAAGCGGGCGCCGAACAGACTGTTCAGAAACCGGGTATTTGGCCTATGGGCAGCCTGGTCGTAAATCTGATGGATGATAACGGTGAAAGGTACTTAAAGGCTGCGATCCAGATCGAAGTATCTAATCAGGATTGTCTGTCTGAGCTGGAACTGTTAAAACCAAAAGTCATGGACAGCATTTTAGGCCTCCTTTCATCAAAAAGTTATAAAGATATAGTAGGCTTTGAGAAAAAACAGCGTCTTAAAGACGAGATTGCTGTGCGTCTTAATGGCTATCTTATTAAAGGTCAGGTCAGAAGGGTCTATTTTACTGAATTTCTTATACAATAGAAGGATTAGGGGATTGAGGGATTGAGGGATTGAGGGATTAAGGAATTAAAATCGGTAGAATACCTTCAATTCCTAAATTCCTAAATTCCTAAATTCGCAATTAAGCGAATTAAGGGATTGAGGGGGGGTAATCCTTTAATCCTTAATCCTGACCAAAGGAGACAACATAGATGTCTGAGGTTTTGTCACAGGAAGAGATAGATGCCCTTTTAACGGGGATATCAGATGGTGAGATTGAGACGGAACAAGAGGAGGAGGTGCATGAGCCATCGGAAGTCCAGCCATACGATCTAACCGGTCAGGATAGAGTCGTATATGAGAAGATGCCGATTGTAGAAACGACGGCTGAAAAATTCGCCAGAAGGTTCAGGATAACTATGTCCTCATTGTTAAGAAGAGCCGTTAATATAAGTACGTTATCGGTGGATATGGTCAAGTATGTAGATTTTATAAAAGCAATTTCAGTGCCTGCGAGTCTTCATATCTTTCAAATGAAGCCGTTAAGCGGCAGTTCGCTTATTGGCTTTGAACCACAAGTAGTATTTGCGCTGGTTGATATTATCTTTGGAGGATCCGGGCGGACGAAGTTTAAAGTCGAGGGAAGAGATTTTACAACTATAGAAAATAATATAATAAAGCGAGTTGTATCAAGCGCCCTCTCTGATTTTCAAAAGGTATGGGAAACAATTGTAAAACTTGATGTCTCCTATCAGAAATCAGAAACCAATCCCCAGTTTGCACAGCTTATGTCGCCTAACGACGTTGCGATTGTTATAAAATTTGAAATCGACCTGGAATTTTCTTCAGGCGCGATGACGTTCTGCATACCTTATTTAACGGTAAAGCCGTTCGAGAAAAAATTACGGGCAGGTTATCATGAGGATACGCTTGAGGTTGATAAAGAGTGGGAGGACAGATTGAAGGAGGGGCTTAGATGTTCAAATGTAGACCTGACTGTAGAGTTAGGCAGAACGGAGCTGAGCGGGAAGGAAATTGTAAGTCTGAAAAAGGGGGATGTGGTCATTCTGGATCAATATTGCAGTGATAGTCTGGATGGTTATGTAGAAAATATCCTTAAGTTTAAGGGACGGCCAGGGCTTTCCAGGGGGAACCTGGCGGTAGAGATATCAAAATTTGTTGAAGGTTGAAGGTTAAAGGGAAAGGGGTGTGTTTACATGGATCAGAATGAGTCGGCTGAAGAAGCAAAAGAAGTAAAAAAGCCTGAAGAAGCAAAAGAAGTAAAAAAGCCTGAAGAAGCAAAAGAAGTAAAAAAGCCTGAAGAAGCAAAAGAAACAAAAAAGGATGAAGAAGTTGGCTGGGACGACGTTCAGGATGAACTGGAAGGGGCAGAGCAGCCATCCGCAAAAAAAGGGGTCAGCGCCGTCAGGTTCGACGAAGTAAAAAAAGGCGAGACAAAAAAAGGATCCCTGGACCTGGATTTTATTTTGGATATACCCCTTACAGTGGCTGTTGAGCTGGGTAGAAAAAAGCTGCTGATAAACGAACTTCTCCAGTTAAGTCGGGGCTCAATCATAGAGTTAACGAAGCTTGCAGGGGAACCGATGGAGGTTTTTGCCAATAATCGATTGATTGCCAAGGGTGAAGTAGTTGTGGTCAATGAGAAGTTCGGAGTCAGATTGACGGACATTGTCTCCACTGTCGAGAGGATTAATAAGCTGAAATAGTTGATTAGTCGAGTAGGGAAATAGTCGAGTAGTCAAGTAGGGAAATGGTCGAGTGGGAATTAGTCAACTACTCGACTACTCAACCAATGAGGAGCATTATGAATTCACCGGAATTGTTTTCCTCCCTTTTGAAAATCGTGTCGGCCCTTGCCGTTACACTGGGCGTCATGATTATCGCTGCGTATCTGTTCAAAAAGATCATGAAGAAGGGTGGAGTGAAAATCAACGACAGGGGATTGATAAAGATCCTGTCTGTTAAATACCTGGGGCCCAAGAGCAGTATAATGCTTATTAATGTATTGGGACATATTATGGTGATCGGCATTTCGAACAGCGGGATATCCCTCTTAACAGAGATCGTGGGCGCTGAATCACTTGAACAACTGAAAAATATTCAGGGGCAGGAAGGCAAAAGCGCTCCATTTTCTGATTATTTAAAAAGACTGTTGAAGTAGGGCCTGAAAAAAATGAACATCGAACAGCATACTCCGCCGAAGCGGCTGCGAAGGCCTGGTCGAATGTACAACATCGAACATTGAATGGGAAAAGATGAAAGAAAAGATGAACATCGAACATCCAATATCGAATATTGAAT
>JAUVFC010000189.1 GCA_030594505.1 Desulfobacterales bacterium | reverse complement strand
AGATGTTGCAATGCATATTGAGAAATTCGGTTGAATTCGTATAATATAGAGGTAGTTTCAAAATGTTCAATTTTGTCCAAGGTCAAGTTGAGCGAAGTGAAATCCCGTCGCCGGGGAAAGGCGAAGGTTTTAACCACAGGTCCGCCTGAGGCGGATCGAGGATAGCGCTGACGCTTCACTTCGTGCATAATCTGAGCCTGACGCAGAGATTGGGCAAAAGGGGATGTTTTGAAACTGCCTCTATGGGGAGTATTTTGATATGAAACTTAGGATACACTTATTGTTTGTAGCCTTGTTAGCCGTTGTAACGGCATTTGCAGGATATAGCATAGCAGTTAAACTGGGAAATTTTCTTTTATCATAAAAAGTACGCATCCGGTAAAGGAGAGTGGGCGAGCTTTTTGCAAACATCTCAGCAAGTAAGATGAAAGGCGCCAGCCACGCCCCTCCCGGCGCTGAAATGTTCATTGTATGCCTTTACCGCAAGGTCGGACCTCTGGGCAACAAGCAATATGTTTCGTTCATTCAATACAGGGGCAATGTCGGCGGCAAGCCGCATCAGGCCTGAAGCGCCCTGGCCTATCACACACACCTCGACATCCTCGGTCAGGATGTCGGAGATCTCAGCCAGAGTAACCATGTGACCGGCAGCCCTCCACCAGTTGGGAATAACCGTGTCGTTGACAATCTTAATATCAGAGCGGTAGGTCACGCCAGTGACTGTAATTGCGCCAAACCGATAATTGTCTATCATTCATTTTACCTCCCTTCATGGACTCGTTTTCTCCTCCGAGGCCCTTGAAAAGAATTGAATGTTTTGCAAAGGTATCAATAACTCCCCAATACCTTCAGATACTCGGTCTCCTTCTTTAACTGATCGAGTATCGGTATGAATGACGGGGCGTCAACATCAGCCTCAAGGTCAACATAGAACATATATTCCCAGGGCTTTCCCGGGATGGGACGGGACTCTAATTTGACCAGGTTGATTCCATTGTCGGAAAAGATTTTCAAGGTCTTGAACAATGCGCCGGGGACATTCCCGGTGGCATAGATCAGGGAGGACTTTTTCCCCGGCCTTTCGTCGGTTTTCTCCCCGGCGATCACTACGAATCGGGTGAAATTTCTGGGGTTGGTCTCTATCCCTTCCTTGAGGACTTCCATTCCATAAAGGGCTGCGGCATCCTTGCCGGCCAGGGCGGCTGTTGAGCGGTCACTGCTTTCTGCGATCCTCTTTACCCCGGTCGCGGTATCCCTTACGGAAATTATTTCCCAGTTGTCCTGTCGTTTCAAAAACTCATGGCATTGCTGAAATCCTTGCGGATGCGAGAGTACGCGTCGTATATCGTCTATCTTTGTCCCTGGGCGCACAATGAGGCTGTGCACGATCCGGAGAACGATTTCTCCTACGATTTTGACATCGTATTCAAGCAAAAAGTCATAATTTTCGTGGATACTCCCGGTCAAGGAATTTTCGAGCGGTACTACCCCAAAATCCGCGGCGCTGTTTTTGACCGCCTCAAACACATCTCTAAAGGAAGGCTTTGGGACCATGGACATGGCGTCTGATTCCCCGAAAAATTGCGCGCAGGCCTTGTGACTGTAGTTCCCATACTCTCCGAGAAATACTACGGCTTTGCTTTTTCCGGGGTGCGCCGCCACACCCGCTTTCTCAGCAGAGGGCTCTTTGTCAAGATAAGAAAAATCGACCTGCTTTCCCACTACCGGCGCTATGACATAGATATCTCGCATGAGCCGTTCGAACTGCTCGGGATAGAGACTTTGCGGGCCGTCTGAAAAGGCCTTTTCAGGGTCATGATGGACCTCTACAATCAATCCATCCGCACCGGCGGCTATGGCCGCCCGTGCCATGGGGCTTACCTTTTCCCGAAGCCCGGTGGCGTGGCTTGGGTCGATGATAATCGGAAGGTGAGATAGCTTTTTGATGACAGGCACGGCCGTGAGATCCAGGGTGTTGCGGGTAAAGGTCTCAAATGTGCGGATACCCCGTTCGCACAATATGACGTTATTGTTTCCCTCGGACAGAATATATTCGGCTGCCATGAGCCACTCTTTAATGGTGGCCGCAAGCCCTCTTTTGAGAAGGACGGGCATCCCCATTCGCCCTGCCACCTTTAGGAGCTCAAAATTTTGCATATTTCTTGCGCCGATCTGAACCACATCGACATATTTTACCATAAGGTCAGCTTGAGAGGGTGAGGTCATTTCAGTGACGATCCTGAGATCGGTCTCTTCTCTTACCGCGGCAAGAATCTTCAGTCCTTCCTCCTCCATTCCCTGAAAAGAGTAAGGGGATGTGCGTGGCTTGAATGCTCCTCCCCGAAACATCACGGCGCCGTATCTCCTGACCTTTCTGGCGATCGTCATTGCCTGCTCCCGGCTTTCAACTGCGCAGGGACCTGCAATTACCACGATCCGGTCGCCTCCGACCACTACGTTTCCCACGCGGACCAGGGTATCCTCCGGGTGAATTTCCCGACTGACCAGCTTGTATGGTTTGGATATGGGGACTACCTTGACCACCCCTGGAAGGAGTTGATAATAGCGCAGATCTCTGGTTACCTTTCCAACAGCCCCGAGGATAGTCTCTTCCGTACCTGCTATTTCACGGACGATACAACCATCGGCTGTCAGGACCTCTTTGATATGATTTTTTTCTTCCGGGGTAATCCCCTTTTTAAGTACCAGAATCATGTGTTATGCTCCTAACCGGGGTTATTCAAACATATTGTTTTCCTTGAAGGAAAAGTGCCCATTGGGAGTAATGATAATATGATCGAGAGGTGTCAGGTCGACTGTGCGACAGGCGTCGGCCAATTTTCGGGTCAGGGCAATATCTTGTTTGCTCGGGTTCGATTCGCCCGAGGGGTGGTTATGCGCGAATATGATTCCGGAAGCATTTAATTCAAAGGCGCGTTTTATGATCTCTCGGGGGTATGCTACAGATTGGTTAACAGTTCCTTTGAACAGGATTTCGGCTGACAGTATCATATTTGCATTGTTCAGATAGATAACCTTGAATACCTCTTCTTTTAGATTCGCCATTGATAGAGAGAGATACTCGGCCACATCTTCAGGGCCATGCACCTTGACACGATTGATCAGTTTCTCTTTTAGCTGTCGTTTGACAAGTTCCGTGACGGCCAGGAGTTGTGCAATCTTGGCCGGCCCCAGTCCTTTTATAGTTTTCAGGTCTTTTTTGGTTGCCTGGAGGAGTCCCCGCAGGCCGTTGAAATGGTTCAGCAGATGACGACTCAAAGAGACCGCATCGTTTCCCGGAGTGCCGGTTCGCAGTAATATTGCAACCAGTCCTGCATCTGAAACGTAGTCAGGCCCCTTATCCAAAAGGAGTTCTCGAGGCCGTTCCGATCTTGGCCAGTCTTTTATACTGTCATGTGACATATGTATCTTAAATTTCTAACTATTCAGCCACGAATAAAACAAAATCATCAGTAACTGCTGAAGTTGTTAGGTTCACGGTTCAGGGGTTCACGGTTGCTCGTATAGCCTCTCTTTCACCTGCCCGCCAATGCCAAGCGTTGGCGGGCGGGTCAGTTTAACCTTGAACCCTTTAACCTTGAACCCCTGAACCGTGACCCCCTGAACCGTGAACCCCTGAACCCTGAACCTGAGCAGTTACCTAAATTTTAAGAATCGAGTGTATGTCCGTGTCCTTAAAAAGCGAGAAGTGCGCAGCGGCTGTCTCCTGATATTCTTCAATCCTGGGACAGTGTTCTGCATGCTGACAGCCTTCTTTTTCTCTGTATTGAATACACTTGAGACAAGGGCTTTCCTTGAGGATGTCAAATTTTTCGGATACTTCCTCGCTTCGCCGGAGCCCCATAACTTTTTTCCCGTTCAAATTCAAAGCTTCTTCCCTTGAATCCAACAACCTGAGTAGTTACAATTCTTTTATAATGTCTGCCAGAGTTCCGGTTACGTTCATGTATACCTTTATGCCTAAGTGCTGAAAGGTTGAATAAAGGTTGGCTTTCATATTTCCAGTCAATATCAGGTTAACCCCTTCTTTCTTTAACTGGTTGACCGCTTTCATGCCTGCGCTACCCCTTGTTCCCCGGTTTACTTCATTGGGAACAAATTGACACTCAAGCGTCTTTCCGTCAATCAGTGCAAAAAAGGGGCTTTTCGTAAATTTGGAACTTATATTTGCATCCACGGTATTGTCGTCAATAGTGACGGCAATCTTCATATTGTGTGTCCTTTCAGT
>JAUVFC010000095.1 GCA_030594505.1 Desulfobacterales bacterium | reverse complement strand
CAATCTTGATAACTTCGTAAAAAGTCTTTGATGAGCTGATCTTGGGTACTTTTCTTAGAGCTTCTTAGTGAAGCGAAGCGTCAAAATCGTAAACTGTTTGAGGGCGTTAGCCCGAGTTTTTGCGATTTAGCGAAGCGAACTTAGAAACTCTAAAAAGTGCCCAATCAAGCGAATTGAAGACTTTTTACGAAGTCATCAATCTTGACGGCTTCGTAAAAAGTCTTCAGGATTGTACCCCTTGTCCGAATCAAAAAAATGTGTAATATATGACGAGCTTGCTCACCGGTCCCCGGTTGCGAGTTACGGACATCGGCAACTACGGTCCTAATTAATTTAGAAGGTAAAACAAATGAACGAAATTCTCCCGAGAACGTGCGTATCCCCCTCCGGGACCTTTGTTTACGGAATTCACAAGCCCGATTATACGGTTATTAATCTGAGAGAAAAAGAACACATTGCGGTCATGGGGCATATTGGCGACGAAACAGAGGTGGATAACAAGGTTAACTTCCCGGCGGATGATGTAAAGATCGATAACGCGGACTGGGTCTTCGAGGTCTCCAATCCGTTCCCCTTTATGGGAGCTACCTTTATACTGAAATCAAGCGCTGACCGGAAGATAGAAGACGCCAACCCTTTCCGTTTTAAACACACATGCACCCGGCCGTCTTCCGGATTGAAAGATCTGCTTAAAGGAGTAGAAGACAATGATCCGTTCCTCGTATCATTGGGCAGAACATGTACGGATCCGGACCTCCTCACAGCGCTGGCCACGAGATCGTGCAAGTTTGAGTTTGATCCCCATACCGGTGATCCGGTCGGTATTCAATATGAAAAAACCGACAAAGGAGAACCCCGCCGGTCCGTTACAAACCGGCGCCTGTTTGAAATCGTGTCGAACAATCCGTTTCTTCCTGATCCCTATAAACAGGCCATGGTCCTTATGCCTGGAATTCAAGGCGCCAATAAGATCGTGGGTGAGTATACAGAGTCATCCGATACCCATATCTGGGAGTATCTGAGAGACAACAGCTACATCCCTTGGGGACACTATGCGGCAAATATGGCCCATGACGCCATCCGTTATAAGATTGGCGCCCTTGAAAACGGGGACATGAGAGGCCTTCGGCATTTATACTACCAGAGAGTCTATACCCAGCTTGCGCACGGACTTGGCGTTTCCGTGCCTGCACGAAGGCGTCCTTTTACGGAAGAGGAGTTAGAATCGTTGCGGACAAGTATCCTTGAAACCATCAAACAGCGCCAGGAGAATAACGGAGCTCACTTACCCTTTAACGCGTCGCTCTGGGGATGGAATTTCGGGTTCGATCTTTCTCCTTCAGGGTACAGGCTTAATGCTTCACATCAACAGATACACCAACAGTTCGCCCTCATACCTTCATCCGTTCCGGGCTTCAGCGACGGAGACAACAAGGAGAGCCACACTCGCCTCCCGGCATATATTCAAGGCGATGAAGCAGCTCTTTTCTGTCGGCAGTTCAGAGATGGGACCGGAAAGGAGTTCTTTGAAACATATCTTGCCGCCATACAAAACAACCAGAGGATGGATGGAAGAAAAGACAAACAAAAGAGTCTCGTTTTCTACCAGGACGAAAATGTCATCGCCTTCGTTCCCAAGGCACAGCGCTCTCAGGGAGAGGTACAGATTATGGCCACAACAAGGTGTGGAAATATCCTGGAGGCCGACACAATGGTCCGGCGTTCTCTGGATCTCGCCATTCTTACTACTGTAAGGGTACTGGAAAAGTTGGGCGTAGAAATGATGATCTGTTACGAAATATCAAAGAGATTTGACAACCCTGACAGAGATCAGCGGCTCCTGTACATTTTTCTACCCCGGCATCCCCGGTCACCGGGAACCCTTAGTGAACGGCAATATCGCTGGATTACCGGACATTATCCGGAAGATTTTGCCCATGCCTGCCGGAAGCGGATTGACTATTGATGATTGGCAATCATCAATAGTCAATCGAAAATCGTCAATCCCGCTACCTCCCGTATCGCCCTATGAGTTCCGCTTCCGCGATGATATGGCCTTCCATCTCCTTAAGAAGGTTTGCCTTGGTCATTCCGGGGGATAAATCAAGATCCGCATTTAAGGCATAGAGCGTGAAGAAATATCGGTGAACAGGCCCTCTTGGTGGACAAGGCCCCCCATAACCGATCCTCCCAAAGTCGTTTTTCCCCTGTTTTCCGTTTGTCGGCATTTCCGAAACACCTTCGGCAAGCCCCGTGGTATCCGGAGAAAGTCCGTAAAGAACCCAGTGCACCCAGATGCCGGCCGGTGCGTCCGGATCGTCACAGATCAAGGCCAGGCTTTCGGTCCCTGCCGGCGTGTCGGTCCATTTTAAAGGAGGAGAGAGATCCAGGCCGTCGCAGGTATATTTTTGCGGGATGGTTTCTCCGTTTGCAAATGCCGTACTGGTCAATTCAAAAGCCATGGTTGCACCTCCATATTGAGACCTTTGCATAACTGCCATTATGATCCCGCTTATAGCGGGATTCACTGCGTGCCCGTGATGCGGCGTCAGGCTTCAAATTTTGCAATGTCACGTTTTTCAAAGGTCTCATATCCAAATAAGATTAAGAATAAAAAAACTAAAAAAGCAACCCCCAAAACAAGTCACAGACGCACATGCTCCAACCTTACAGGGATTCTTAAAATATCCTGGGCGATCTCTTTGAAGTGTTCGGTGATATCTGAAACATATATCCTGTGATCAGAGTTCCGGCTCAACATCTCTTCTGTCTCGGGATGGTCCCTCAGGAAGTTCTTGATGGCTTCTGCGATGGCCTGGGAAGAGTCAATGATGCGTATTCTTTTTCCGATCTTTATCTGGATAATATCTTTGAGAATCGGATAATGTGTGCACCCGAGGATCAGGGTATCGATCTGTTTAAGTCTCAACGGGTAAAGATATTTTTTTACAATCCGTTTTGTCTCAGGCTTCTTCAACCATCCCTCCTCCACCAATGGCACCAGGAGCGGGCATGCCCTCGAATAGACCTTAATCTCAGGCCTTTCAGCCTTGATCATCTTTTTGTATACGCCGCTGTTAATGGTCGCTCGGGTTCCGATGACCCCCACACTGCGGATGCGCGGATTCCGGATAACCAGGCGGGCGGCCGGGGAGACCACTTCAAAGACAGGGACCTGAAACCTTTGCCTCAACGCTTCAGTGGCAACACTGGACGCAGTATTGCATGCCGTCACAATGACTCGCGCCCCATTGGCAAGGAGCCATTCGGCAATTTGTACGGCGTACTGTATGACTGTTGCAGGACTCTTGGAACCATAAGGGGTTCTGGCCGTATCTCCGAAATAGATCAAATCGTATCCGGGGAGTTGCGCCATCACCTCTCGCACTACCGTAAGTCCGCCAAGTCCTGAATCAAAGATTCCGATCATAAAAACCCTTTAGGAGGCTGTGAATAAAATTCTCTCACAGCAGCTGCGAATTCCTCATACATGACATCTTTTGAAACACCGGGGCAGGCGTTCTGTATAACGGTTAGATTGTTTTTATCCGCCAGGACAGACTTTAGATAAGGCCAGGTATTGCAGAGGCTCGGCTTAACGGGATGAATCGTGCACAGCTCGTCCCACACGATGCAATAGCCGTTTTCACCGGTTCGAAGCATAGTCCGCCCTCCGGATTCCTCACAATATCGGTCTATAAACTCATCCTGTGTAATATTCAGAAACTTCGCTGTGGCCCGTACTTCCTGATCGGTAACAAAGATACCGCCATACCCCTTACAGCAGACCCCGCATTTTTGACATTCAAAAATCTTTGATGAACCCATATAATCCTTATTGTCTTCCAATATTGATGACTTCGTAAAAAGTCTTTAATGAGCTTATCCCGGTCACTTTTTGTTAAAGGTTCTTAGAGAAGCGAAGCGTAAAAATTGCAAACTGTTTGAGGGCGTTAGCCCGAGTTTTTGCAATTTAGCGAAGCGAACTTAGGACCTTCAAAAAGCGGCCGGCAAAGCGAATTGGAGACTTTTTACGAAGTCATCAATATCGACGGTTTCATAAAAAGTCCTCAGATACCTCTCCTCCCTTCCATCGCCCGTTTCAGGGTAACCTGATCCGTATATTTGATATCGCACCCTATGGGAATGCCGGATGCGATCCGAGTGACGCGGACAGGAAGGGATGAAAGGAGTTTGGCCAAATACGAAGCAGTGGCCTCTCCTTCCACATCGGTATTGTTCGCAAGGATCACCTCTTTAATCCCGTTTTTCCGTATTCGATCAACAAGTTGTTTGATTTTCAAATCGTCCGGGCCGATCCCGTTTAACGGGGACAGGGCGCCGTGCAAGACATGGTAGCGTCCTTTGAACACCCCTGATTTCTCAAGGGCCATGAGGTCATCAGCCTCTTCCACAACACAAAGCACTCCATTATTCCGTCCGGGATCCGCGCATATGTTACATAACTCGGTATCTGCAAGGCCAAAACATACGGAACAGAGCTTAATCTTCTCTTTCACATCAAGTATGTTTTGAGCAAGAGATGCCGCTCCCTGGGAGGAAATGTTCAGGATATGCAGCGCTAAACGGGTCGCTGTCTTTTCTCCTATCCCGGGAAGCTTGGCAAACTGTTTGATCAGGCGGAGCAAAGTTGGAGGATAAGAACTCATAGCTGTTCCTACGTTAATCCCGGGATATTCATCCCTCCGGTAATTTTGGCGATTTCATCAGAAACCATTTGCTGAGCCTTTTTGAGCGCGTCGTTTGTTGCGGCCGTTACCAGATCCTCGAGCATCTCCACGTCGTCGGGGGTCACCACTTCGGGATCAATCTTTACTGAAACGATCTCCTGTTTGCCGTTTGCCGTTATGGTCACCATGCCGCCGCCGGCCGAGCCCTCCGTTGTCTTTCCCCCCATCTCTTCCTGGATCTTAAAAATCCTGGATTGAAGTTGTTGCGCCTGTTTCATCATCTGGCCCATATCGCCGAAACCTTTTGCCATAATAGGTCCTCCATTATTATAAATCGCTTAATTTCTAAATTCATAGTTAATTTTAATGTAACTACTCAATCACAACAGTTTAACGTCTGCTACCCTACCCCCGAAAATCTCTAATGTCTCCATCACAATGGGATTATTCAAAGCGTTTTTTTTTAGATGTCGACTGTAATCGGTCTCTTGTCCCCTGTTCGGAGTGGCGTTGGCAAGTGAAGCTGTAATTTTAACAGACATTTTCTGCTTAAAAAAATCACTGCAAACTGACTGAATCACATCCCTCTTATCCTGTATCCTCTTTGCATGAAAGTTGTTACCGTTTAGCGCTATTGTTAATCTCTCTTGTTCAATACATTCTAAGACACTGTTTTCAAGAGATGGAGCAATGGATGGATGTTTTTGTTCAAAGATCTGCAAAAGCTCCTTCCAAATATTTTGGAGATCCTTGTCCTGCACTTTGTTGTCCTGAGAACAAGAAACGCTATTTGTAGACGCGGCCGGCGCCGGCAAACCTGTTGTTGCCGGCTTCCCCGGCATGTTCGCGGCCCCCCGGGTCTTCTTGCTGTCTCCCGCTGTTTTTTGCAGAATGTCCAGCTTTTCTATAATAGCCTCCACAGAGACTACCGGATTCAATTGAACAAGTGAGATTAAGACCGTCTCTACGGCCAGCTTTGGCTGGGGAGCTAATCGCACGGTTTTCTCTTCCTTAAACAGGGTCTGAAATACTTGGTTTATGGTCTCTAAAGAGAGACCTTCCGCCTCCTTTTTCATATTTTCCAGTTCATGGTTGGGAAGGTCAATCAGACGTTCCGGGTTTTTGTTCATCTTTACCAGCAGCAAATTCCTGAAGTGTTGTATCAGAAGTCCGTACAATCTTTTGATATCATGCCCATACGAATATAGATCGTCCAGAAGCTCCAGGGCACAAACCACATCGTTCTTAAGAACAGCGGCAGCCATATCAAAAATTCTCTTACGATCAACCACGCCCAGGATATCGAGGACCTGTTCGCCGGTAATCGAATCTTCCGAATAAGCGATAATCTGATCCAGAAGACTCAGGGCGTCTCGCAGCCCGCCTTCCGCTTCCCTGGCAATAATCCAGGGGACCTCTTCGCTAACCGTGATCCCTGTTGCCTGACAGATCTTTTTTAGCTGTCCTACTATGTCATTACTATTAATTCGTTTGAAGTTGTATATCTGGCAGCGTGATTGTATGGTGATCGGGATCTTATGAAGCTCTGTTGTGGCAAAGATAAAAATAACATGTGCCGGTGGTTCTTCAAGGGTCTTGAGAAGGGCGTTAAACGCCTCTTTGGTGAGCATATGGACTTCATCAATAATATAGATTTTGTTCCGACTCCGGGAAGGCATGTACTTGATATTTTCTCTCAGCTCACGGATCTCATTGATTCCCCTGTTGGAAGCGCCATCTATTTCAAAGACATCGACTGTAATCCCGCTTGTAATTTCACGGCATGAATCACAATTGTTACACGGAGTTATCGTAGGGCCCTTCTCGCAGTTCAGAGCCTTTGCCAATATCCTGGCAACCGAAGTCTTTCCAATCCCCCTCGGCCCGGCAAAGATAAGCGCATGCGCTACCCTGTCGGACCGGATGGCATTCTGAAGGGTCCTTGTTACATGCCCCTGTCCAATCACATCTTCAAAGGATTGTGGACGATATTTGCGCGCTAAGACTAAATAGGACATGGTATAAAACCGGTGGCTGGTTACGGGTTACGGGTTACGGGTTATTGGTAACATTTTCAACGAAAATGCTCTGGCGGAGAGAGAGGGATTCGAACCCTCGGTACCGCTTTTGGCAGTACACACGATTTCCAGTCGTGCTCCTTCAACCAGCTCGGACATCTCTCCGGGATTCCGCCATTTTTTGAGACCCTTGCAAAACGTCCCCTTTTCCCCAATCT
>JAUVFC010000054.1 GCA_030594505.1 Desulfobacterales bacterium | reverse complement strand
TCTAATCCTCGAAATACATCAAGTATTCCTGTGGTTAGAATTTTCACCTTCCCCCGGCGACGGGACTTACAGCTTGACCTTGGGACAAAATTGAACATTTTGAAACTGGCTCAAATTAATTATCAATTATGCTGCTTACTGTCAAGAAAAATGAACAGCAGCGCCGCCATGTCCGGTAACGATAACGGCTCTTTTGTTTAAACCTAAGTTGAAGAAGCATTTTGAAGGATTTTTAGCCACTTGTAAATATACTGAAACCCGGAAAGGATTGTCATGACAGCAGCAAACATAAAAAGAGGAGGATGTACCACCTCGACTTTTGAAATATATGGTTTTAACAAAACGGCGAAAATGGTTAACAGTTGAGCCACTGTAGTGATTTTACTCGAAAAGCTGGGTTTTATTTCAATAAAATGATTCGTAATAAACAATAATGCAACTCCGAAGAGTATCAGGACATCTCGCGAGATAACAATAACAGTCAACCAGCTTGGGATAAATTGAACCACGGCTAATATGATAAAAGCGGTTGATATGAGAAGCTTGTCGGCAATCGGATCGAGATAGGCGCCCAGTTCGCTTTTTTGTCGGAATACTCTGGCAATAAAACCATCCAGCCCATCACTCAACCCGGCTACAACAAAAATCCAGAAGGCATTTTTATAGGAGTGATTTATAAGACAGATAGCAAAGAGAGGAGTCAGCACCATGCGAAGAATAGTCAGCAGATTGGGAAGTGTCATGGCAATAAACTGTTTATCGATTTTTTCTCTGGTCACGCTTCTGATTCCATCTAACCCACTCGTTGCTGTCTGCCTGCGCGGAAAATGTTACCGGCTCTTCCACAATCCCATCCGGTCTTATGACGATCTGTTGCATCGCGCGCACAATATAGGTCCACTCCTTCATTGAAACTTTTTTAGGACCGGGAACCGGATGCGGACCTGATACGGGATGCGGAGGTCCGACTTTACTTGGGCCCTGACCGCCGATATGTGCGGGCTTTTGAACAGTAACTTCACCTGAATAAACCTTAACAACGGTTGAATTGTCATTTTCAACATTCATTCTGTAAATCGTTCCCCGAACCCCGGCCACCGCATTTTTAGCATGTAGATTAAATCCCTTATTCTTCCCAATCATACTGGATATATTGGCCCAGGTATGCCCCAGGACCATTCGGACATTAATATTTCTTCCCTTAGTCTCCCTGGAATAATTAACATTAACTATTTCAAGCGTAGTCACTTCATCAAAGCGAAGGAGACTTCCATCGGCAAATGTGAGTTCAATGCGTGTATCATAGTCCGTGGTGACTCTATCACCATTTCGTAATCTTGCATGTAGTTCTAACGGGGATGAAGTTGTCCCGCTTTTTGGACGGACAGTGGCGCTTCCTTCTAAAAAGGTCACCACGGCCTCGCTCCCTTCCATTTCAACCGGGATTACCTCATCATATGCAAATAGCATCCCCGTCCATAAGCTCAGCATTAACAGTACAAAAAATGTCGTTGTAAATATCCTATACATCTATCCCCTAAAGAGCAAAGAGCATAGAGCATAGAGCGTGTAAAGCAAAATCAAAACTCTTCGCTCTATGCTCTCAGCTCTTTGGAACTATCCGAAGCTGAATCGCATTTTGAGACACGTTAAATATGTTTATTGCAAAATTGTCAAAGCTTTTCAACATCAACTCGTCAGCGAGTGTCTGAGCATTCCCTTTTATTTCAACATCCATTCTTGCCTCTCCTGCGTCGATTCCGCGGAGATAAACGTTTTTGACTCCACGTACTCTGTTGCTCAAAACTTTTCTAAAGGCCACAAAATCAGAGTACGCTCCGACTCCTCCAACGGTAACCCTCACTATGGTCGACCGGCTAATTTCTCGCCGCCATTTTGCAACAATCTGGGTTATCAGATCACTGGCAGACTGCGAGCCAACCATTTGCAAAGCTGCCGTCCCCCCGCTGACGTCATCTGTGTGGACAGCCGCTCCGGTGCGTACACTTGCGGCCATGATCTCCCCTGTATCAGTCCGGATCGCTCTTAGCGAAATGCTGGCCTGATACGATTTCATTCCGGTACCCATAACGTTTTTGGTATATCTCGCCAGGGCCTTGCCCACAATGACTATTTCAGCGGCGTTTTGGTTACCCAGAGCAATGGCTGCTTGATCCGTTAAATTAGCCGTTGCAAACACCGGATCCAATTGTATTTTCCGTGCGGCCGCAGATCGGTCTATCAAAATAAATCCCTTGGCCCTCATCTCTTCCGCTATTGTATTCTCAGTCACTGCAATGTTAGCAGACAGAAAGCCGCCTCCACTCCACCAGAACTGCGGTTCCGATTGTCCTATATTCTGCTCTGCTAAAAAGAACATAATCCGCGGCATCCCTTTTTGAGCCATCACGACCCCCAGAGCCTGAAGTTCGTCGCGAAGCACACCCACAGAGACCGTAGCACGGACAGCGACACGATAAGCGCCTCCTGATTTCGATTCAGCAAGGACCTTATAATCTCGAACAAATCCCTGGGATTGTGTATAAACACGATCACTTAAAATCTGAAAGTTTTCAACAACCGATTCCGACGACAAAACAATACCCACTGCTTGTTCTACTGCTGTACGCAATGCATCCTTTATAGCAACATCTCTGGCCATGGCCACATCATTATTAAAGACGGTGCCGACACCGATCACCTCAATAGATTTTGTGGACTCTGCGTACTGCGCTTCAGCAATGCCATACGGTATGGAAACAGCAACAAACAAGAATAGAATACCAATAAAATGCGTAAACCTAAATCGTATCATTGATTATCCACTCCTTTTCGCGTCATTTATATTTCGATCTGTGACTTCAAGATCCTAATGGCCAACAAAGCATCGGCCCCGGAAACCGTCCCCATTGAATTAAATTCTCCCGAGGCAATAGCTGCCTGCAAAATGCCGCGGGTCGTACACACCATCACTGCATTAAAGTAGTGAAGGTCATTTCTCAGATCCGGAAAGGGGGATGCAGATCCTATAAATTTTGTGGCTAATTTCCGGTCGCCGGTTACTTTGATAAGAATATCCTCTATCATCACAGCGTATTCAGCTCTCGTTATAGTTTTATGCGGCTGAAAGGTATGGTCCGGATATGGTTCAAGCCCGTGAATTCCGATTCGGATGACGGTATTCACATCGGTTCTGAGCACATAATCGTCAATATCGGTAACAGGGGGCAGTTTGGTCGTCTTTTCCGTTTCAAACTTTTGTGCCGGGTCTTTATAACGAGTATCAAACGTCTTCACCGTCCTCTTCTCAAACAGCCTGTCCAGCTTCAGTTCCTGAATGAACAAAGCGGCAACGTCTCCACGGGTAATCTCTTTCACCAATGCGATCTTTTTCCCTATGGTTGTCCCCGGCATGGCACGTTGAATTTTCTGGACCACTTTATACTCGGCATCGGCATCGGCTGTGTACTCATCATTTAAATCAAGCACCTTTGCGAACTGCCGGCTCGCCTTATTGAATTCAAACGCCTCTTTATAAGCAACACCCATATAAAAATGGGCTCCGGAGGAGTCAGGAACCAAATCGATTGCATCCTCAAAAGCATCCTCTGCCTCTTTCAGCCAATCCTTATCGATCTTATCTTTGCCTATCACATAAAGTCTCACGTACCCAATATATGCATTTGCCTCTTCTTGTTTTGTGTTAGCATACTTTTTGGCCAGTTTCATGTTCTTCATGGCCTTTTTAAAATCTCCCCTATGGCCACAGACCAATCCCAGCCCGATATAAGCGTCCGAAAATTTCGGGTCAAGCTCTTTAGCTAAGGTAAAATCTCTAAATGCATCATCGAAACTTCCTTTTTTTAAGAGTTTCATCCCGTTCATGACATGGTGTTCAGGAGTATCAAGCTCCGCTTCCGGCGCTCTAATCTTAGGGCCACATGCATAAACAAACAGGAGCATGAATCCCACCAAACCGAGGGCTGTCACTCTTTTCTCGATCTTCATAATTCCTCCTTAATCAGTCCAAAACAACCATAACGCGACATTTTTGCAAAAAGGATAAGTTTTCGGAGCTACTCAGTATCCTGGCTGCATCAGCATTGCTGATAACGATATCGGATTTGCCCGGCCCCTGTACTCTCAATCCCTTGACTATCAATGGATCATTGGCTACTCGCGGATTTTGCCGAGCAGCGGCGAGATCACTTGCATACCCGCTCATCCCCTGTTGTACGGCAAACTCACGGCTTACATATGCGGACCCGTAAACCTCTTTGCCGTTCTCATCCACAATCTTGGGAGACATGGCAGGCCGTGCTCCCAAGCCACTCGCATCCACGATCAATCCTGTATATACTCGTCCCCCGGCCCCGTGATTAGTCCCAGGGAGCGGACGTATCATCTCAATCTGTTGTATCTCGGACGGAAGCATCAGTTGGGCAAATCCTTTGTGAAGGCTAATTTGTATCGTCACCTCTACTGAACCGTCGGACAGGTATTCTTTTTTAACTACCTGGGCGCCCTTTACCATCCCTTCGACCTGGGTTCTGACAACATCGTTCTTAACTGCGGAATTCTCGACGACTGTCTCGGAATCAATACGCACTCCCCTGGCGACCTCAAGAAGCCTTCTGTAAGCATCTATTTGCGCGGCTCTGAGCGCCATAGGACGAGCCTGCGGCTTCCCGTAAAATTGTTCCGGCGGAGCGCCTATCCCTGTTGCCTGAATCACTCCTTCCGTCCAATCAATACTCCCGTTGTCACCTATCTGCTGGACCAAATTTTGCCATTCCGTCCCCCAACTACCTGTTGCAAAAACCATCAGTGTTATGACAACTGACACAACGCCAAGCAGCCGTTTTAAATTCATGGGTTCCTCCTTGTTTTTCTAAAATTATTAAGGGCGTAATATTTTTAAAAACTTGTTATAAAGTCATTGCTTTTGATATTTTTTCAGATGATACAAGAAGACGGACATAATTCTCGGACAGCCTCCAGGGCCGCAAAGAAAAAAATCAGGAAGAAAAATTGCTTCGACAGACAAAACCATCCGTAAGCGCTACGGATAAAGAAAAAAGATCCAAGGAACAAAAAAATGATATATATTTATTCTTGTTGCGTCTGGTTGTCTTGACTACGAAAAAAATTATAACACTCCTGAAGCCCATCTTTAGTCACGTCGTTCAGATTCATAAACTTCACACCTATCCCGTTTTCCAGTACATTTACGACCCTGCTCTGTACTGTAAGAGGCCTCTTCCTGTCCGTAGGGAGATAAATCATCAAATATACGGTTTCATCCGTATCAAATCGTTGCGCAAAAGCGGTCTTCACAAACACCCCTCCGAGGCTGAAATTCTCCGTCTCAAGCTCTTCTTCTTCCGGGAATCGTACCTTGAAAATACATTTAAGTCTCGGAGATTTCCTTTTTTCTTTCATAACCCCGCTCCCCTTACTGAGTTACCAATAAAACAGCAATCCTCAAAGCCATACTTGTAAAGTAATATACCTCTAACCAATTGGGTTGTCAATCCCGGAAGTACGTTGAAGTTTTTAAAAATTTTGCAAATTGGGTTCATTGAATTTTATGTTATAGCGAGACCTTTGAAAAACGTTTCCCGCTATCAGCGGGATTCAAGGTCAAGTTGAGCGAAGTGAAATCCCGTCGCCGGGGGAAGGTAAAAATTCTAACCACAGGAATACTTGATGTATTTCGAGGATAGCGCTGACGCTTCACTTCGTGCATAATTTGAGCCTGTTGACAAATCCCGCTCATCGGGGACGCAGAGATTGGGTAAAAGGGGATGTTTTTCAAAGGTCTCATAGCTGTTTGAGGTTGACTTACATGCTAAATATTTGTAATAGATATTCAGTGTCTATCCAGAAAAAACTCTCCTTTGTTCGTTTCCAGACGTATACCAGGAGGCTGTCCGAGAATTATGTCCGTAACGAAAACGAGTGAGAACGAGACAAAATTTTCGCAAATTTGAGGAGAATAGCAGGCCTATTTGACGAAAACTTGCGGGAATTTGGGCCGTCTCTCACGCTTTTGCAGTAGGATCAGAATTCTCGGACAGCCTCCTATACTTTCCTGCTGTTGAAAGTTCCAAACTAATGACGATAATAGGGTGAACATGGCATACAAAAAACTGCATGTCGAAAAAGATACTGCCGAACAGTTTAAACCTTTTGCCGAAAAAATGAAACTCGCAGGGCTCGATTCTACAATAATTGATACGTTTAAATACTACTATACACTGCTTTTAAAAGGAGAAACAGGCCTTCTCACCAAAAAGGATATCGAACCGGTAAAGCCTGGAGAAATTCCTGACCTTGAACGTATGGACAACCTGTTTGATGTGGGAAGATCCGTGCTCCACAAGGTGGCGCTTATTAAGTTGAACGGCGGATTAGGTACGGGGATGGGATTGGCGCGTGCCAAATCACTGCTTGAAATCAGGGAGGGTATGAGTTTCCTGGACATCACTGTAAAACAGGTGTTGGGATATAGAAAAAAATACGGAAACAAAATGCCGTTGATCCTGATGAACAGTTTCAGAACGGATGAAGATACAAAAAAGGAATTAGCCGGGTATACGGACCTTGCAACCGATATTCCTTTAACCTTTCTTCAGCACAAGGTCCCCAAAATCTTTCAAGATAGTTTGACGCCTGCTGAATGGCCTCCGGATCCGACATTGGAATGGAACCCTCCCGGCCATGGCGAGATATATACCGCTCTGGCGACATCAGGTATGCTGAAAAAGCTTGTTGACGCCGGAATCATCTATGCGTTCATATCCAATTCAGACAATCTCGGCGCTGTTATGGATGCCCGAATCCTTGGCTATTTTACCAAAAACAATCTCCCTTTTCTGATGGAAGTTGCCGACCGGAGAGAGATCGATAAAAAAGGAGGGCACATCGCACGTCTCAAGGAAAACCGCCGTTTAGTTTTGAGAGAATCCGCACAGTGCCCGGAGGATGAAAAAAAACAATTTCAGGATATCCATACATATCGATACTTCAACACGAATAGTATATGGATCAACCTTCTCGCACTAAAAGATCACCTTGACAAGAATAATGATATGATCCTTCTTCCCATGATCAGAAATCCAAAAACAGTCGATCCTCGCGATGGCTCAAGTCCCCCTGTATTCCAGGTTGAAACCGCCATGGGAGCGGCAATCAGCATATTTGATAAAGCTGACGCCATACGGGTTCCAAGAACAAGATTCAGGCCGGTTAAGCAGTGCAATGACCTTTTAGCGCTATGGTCAGACTGTTATGTGCGCACTGATGACTATAGAGTAATTCAAAACCCGAAAAGAACATTAGGCACCATTGCAATTAAACTCGACAATAGATATTATAAAATGATTGATCAGTTGGCAGCACGTTTTCCAGAAGGCGCTCCATCTCTCATCAACTGTGAATCCCTTGAAATCGAGGGTGACGTTCGATTTGAAGGTAACGTTGTCATAAAGGGAAAGGTAAAGATCGTAAATCGCACCAGCAGACAACATACCATTCTAAAAGGGACAATTATAGATGAAGATACATGATTGATCTCACTGCAATGATCAATAAGATAAAAAATAACCCCCGGTATCCGGAAGCCGGAATGATCGTCTGCCACAATGGTGTCGTTCGCGGCACATCACGCAACGGACAACCTGTTTCGGCTATAGAAATCAGTGTCGACAGGAATCGTTTGAAAGACGTCCTCGCAGGGTACAAACAGATGCCGGGAATCGTGGACATTATGGTGGAAATCACGGAAGGGCCATTAAAAGTAGGCGAAGATATCATGGCAGTGGTAGTAGCCGGCGATATCAGAGAAAATGTCTTTCCTGTCCTGCAGGAAATGGTGGATACGATTAAAAGAGACGTGGTAAGAAAAAAAGAACATTTTGTGTAACTATTGATCTCACCGCGGCGCAAAGGTCGTACACACCCCTCTCAAGAGGGGATTTAGGAGATTTAAAAAAAACTGTATGTCGGAGCTTACACATCTTGATGAAGAAGGAAGGGTTCGGATGGTAGATGTGTCCGAAAAACCGGCAACACTGCGGGAAGCAACAGCCGAAGGCACTGTTGCAATGAAGCCTGAAACCCTTGAGCTAATCAAAGGGGACAGAGCAAAAAAAGGGAACGTCCTGGAGGCAGCCCGCATCGCCGGGATTATGGCCGCCAAGAAAACCTCCGAACTTATTCCAATGTGTCATCCCCTTTTGATCACTCATGTCTCTGTAGATTTTTCTCTCGACGAACCATCCTCCTCCATAGGTATCCTGGCAACAGTCAAGGTAACAGGACAGACCGGGGTGGAAATGGAGGCCTTAACCGCGGTATCCGTCGCTGCACTCACCATCTATGACATGTGCAAATCTTATGATCGTGAGATGACCATATCCGACATCAGGCTGATGCAAAAATCCGGAGGGAAAAGCGGTGCGTTTGTTCGAGGAAAAGAATAATGCAAGACTCCTTTTCATATAACGTCTTCGAATTTTCGGACAGTCATTTCAATGAGACCTCAATTGCTGCTATTCAGGAAATTCCTCTTACCATCTATCTAAATGAGCAAGAAGTGGTCACGTTGCTGTGCACGGGAAAGGACCCGATGACCCTTGCTGTGGGTTTTCTCAAGTCGGACGGATTACTGACTGACCGAAAGGCGCTAAAAGATGTCCAGATAGAAGAAAGACCGGACCAAATAACCGCCCATGTTTTCACCACGCACGATCCGTTTTCCACACACCGCATGAGACGTTCCATCACCTCGGGATGCGGAAAAGGAACTAATTTTGATCGCAACATGGAAAATATCAACCCCACAAACATTACTTCAGACATGAAGTTGTCTCCGGAAGAACTTTTTTCTTTAATGGACGAACTGAATAAAAGGTCAAAACTCTATATGGCGACAGGAGGATGTCACAATGCTGCTTTAGCCGTACCTGATCGTCTATTGATCTTTTATGAAGATTTAGGAAGGCACAATGCAATTGACATGATTCAAGGGAAGTGTTTTTGGGATGATATCAATACAAATGACAAACTTATCGTAACCACCGGACGCATT
>JAUVFC010000097.1 GCA_030594505.1 Desulfobacterales bacterium | reverse complement strand
GTCCACCCCTCTCGAGAGGGAAATTTTAAGTCCCCTCTAATAAGAGGGGATTCATGGGTGTGTCATGCCCTCTATTCCACCGCTTAAATTCAAAAAATATTACAAGACACCATTCCCTATTTGCAAAATATGTATCATAATTAATTAAAAGAGATAAAGAGATTTTTCAGAAGGATAAAGAACCTTGGCACGATATAACTATAAAAAGAATAGCCGGCGATCCAAGCCTTCCTATAGACGCCGCAGAACTCCAATGAACGTAAATTCCAGGCTTAGCCCAAAAGCGGACAGCCGGCTGAAGAGTATCTTCGCAAAGATCGGGGTGCCCGAGAAAAAGCCGATTAAACCGGATCCTTTTCAACTTGAAGCCCTTGCGGCTATACAGAAGACCGATTGTCTGGTTACGGCACCTACCGGTTCGGGGAAGACGTGGATTGCGGAGCAGGCGATAGAGCCGCTTCATGCTCAGGGGAGGAGGGTGTGGTATGCCTCCCCGTTAAAGGCCCTTACAAATTCGAAATATACGGAATTCAAGGCACGTTTTGACGCGGAGAATGTCGGAATACTGACGGGCGACAGAAAAGAGAACGCGGATGCCCCGATTATTGTGGGAACCACGGAGATCTTGCGGAACCATCTCTATGATGTAATGCGTGAAGGTGTAGATTTCCCGGCAGACCTGATTGTGCTTGACGAAGCCCACTTTTTAGGCGACCCGGATCGCGGTGTGGTCTGGGAAGAGGTCATGATCTATCTTCCGCGGCGACTCAACCTGTTGATGCTCTCTGCTACTATATCGAATGCGGATCAGATTGCCGACTGGCTTGAATCGATACGACATAAAAAGTGTATAGTGGTGGACGAAGAGAGAAGACCGGTGCCCCTCTATTCCCTGTTTCTCCACCCCTCCGGCGAACTTCTCCCCCTTGCCGGACGAAAAGGGATCGACAGAAAGGTTGAAAGATATCTGAGCAGCGAAAACCCTCCGCTTCTTTCTCCCCCTCACATGCTTCCGCCGTTCGGCAACATCATGCATGTGCTGAGGAAATATAATCTACTTCCTGCTATTTTTTTCCTGAAGTCAAGAGCAGACTGTAATGCCGCATTGGATCTTTGCGGACATGCCGAAAGTTTTCCGGACCTTGATGCACGGTTGGAGCATAGAATGGAGGAACTTTTAGCTAAATATCCGTACCTGAGAAACCACAAGCAGCTTTCATGCATCAGGGAGGCGAGGGTGGCTGCGCATCACGGCGGACAGCTCCCCGGATGGAAACTCTTTGTGGAAAAACTTATGACCGAGGGTCTTCTTGGTGCGGTATTTGCAACCTCTACGGTGGCGGCGGGAGTTAATTTTCCGGCGCGTACCGTAGTATTTTTCAATTCAGACCGGTTCAACGGCCACGAATTTGTGCCTTTGGATGCTACTGAGTTTCACCAGATGACCGGCCGTGCCGGGCGGAGGGGGATGGACAATATCGGTTTTGCGCTTGCGGCGCCGGGCAAGTTTATGGATATTCGTCTGGTAAACAAGCTCCTCGGAGCTCCCCCGGAGCCGATTTTCAGCCAGATTACCGTTAATTTTTCCATGGTCCTCAATCTTCTCTTGTCACATACACCTGAGGAGGTGAAGGGAGTCTTTGAGAAGTCTTTTGCCACGTACCTTAACATCGAAAGGCAGCAGAAGGGGATTGAGAAACGATTTCATACGGCATTGGAAGAACTGGCCGAATTTTTGCAAGAAAGGATATGCAGCGGTCCGTCAGAGGGGGTCGATTTAATCAGGAAAAGGAGAGCCTTGCACACGGAATTGCGGGGTCTGAAGAGACAGGTGAGGCACATACAGGCACGATTAGCCAAGGAGGCGGCCCTGATTCCCGGAAGATTATTTCTTGATAAGAAGAACCGTATGTACTGTGTAATCAGACTCCCGGCAAAGGAAGAGGGAGGATACTTATGCTGCCTCATCAGGAGCGGCTCCCGCAGACGGCCCAAATTAAGAAAAATTTTACCGGAAAAGGTTGGGAGGATCTTTGATAAGATTTTGCCGTTGCCTGAATCGGGCGATCCGTATGAATTGTGCGGCCGGGTGTCTTTTGAGCATAGCAAAGGAGAGGATCTTCATTTTTTAAAAGATATCAAATTGGGCGAGAAAGAGCGTTTAAAGTTGGAACCCTCGCACGATCGCGTGTCCTGCCTTGAAGACGAGTTGGCCGCGATGCCCTGCAACCGGTGCCCGCATTTCAAAGTGTGCCATAAGAGGGGGAAGGGCTATAGCGCGAAGCTTATCGATGATATTCTGTATATGTCCGATTCCATAAACGCTGTGCGCATGAGGTTGTGGAACGATTTCCAAAGACATCTTGAATTTTTGAAAAAAGAGGGTTTTGTCGACAGCAGCGACCAGCTTGCCGAAGATGGCATGTGGGCCTCGCAGTTGAGGCTGGATCAGCCGTTGATGATAGCCGAAGGGTTGCGGCTCGGTGTTTTCCAGGAGACAGATCCGGCACTCCTTGCTGCACTGGTAGCTCCTTTTGTTTACGATCGAGAGATAGAAATGCAGGTCGAGAAATCCGTTGTCCCTGATAACGTGGCCCGGGCTTTTTATCAAATGGTTGAGGCCCTCACTCCTCTGGTAGAACGGAAAAAGGTCCGCGGCTTTACAGTAAGAGCGATCTCCCTCTGGGCAGCCGGCACCATATACTTCTGGGCGAGCGGGATGCCGTGGGAAAAGGTGTTGGAGCTTTTTGGGGTAACAGATGGAGACCTTGCCATGCTGGTGTTCCGGACAGCGGACAATTTGCGGCAGATAGCATCTTTGCGGGAGGTGTATCCGGAGATTGGCAGGACAGCCCGCGAGGCAGTCGATATAATTTTAAGAGAGCCTGTTGCGGGAATCCAGTAATATCCGCCTGTTCTGGACTCCCGCCTACGCGGGAGTGACAGAAAGTTGGACTTTTTACGAGATCATCATTATTTTTATCTAAACAAAATAGTGAAATGGTCGATAGGATAGAGTATATTTTGAGACAAACGGTCACAAAATACGGTTTATTCACGGTTTATTCAGGGATATCATTCTATCTTATAACTTAAGAACCATAGGGGGAAAGAGCTATGAATTCTAAAACAAGCCTCTTATTCGTGCTTGCCATTTTCGTATTACTTCTTACGGCCTGTTCGCCTAGGATATATGGCACGCTTCAGTTCGTGGACGCCGATATGATCCCTATCGTCGGCGAAAGCCCGGAAGGTGTGGTAGTGAATATGATCAACACCACCGCCAGTTTGGAAAAGGCGTCTCATTCAGCAATTGTAGATAAAGATGGCAAATTTGAGTCAGGGAAGAAAGCGTTAACGAAAGGGACGCATAAGGTGGAGGCTAGCAGGATCGGCTATGCTACGGTGACGCGGACTTTGGAAATGGGATATTTCACACATCAGGAGTTGCATCTCACGCTCCAGAAAATTCAGGAAGGCAAACGCAAGTCTATCGGGGGTGCCAAATCCGACGAGGATAAGATCATAAACCCCGGAGAAGTAAATATACAACCCCCAATGATGTAGACGGCGTGTATTCAAGATATCGTATGTGGATATTTTTGGGGATGTAGTAGTAAAAGGCAGAGCCAGGCATGAGGATGTGCTTGTTTTGGGCATGATAGTCCCAAAAGTCAGATATGTTATTTTTTTAGGAGGCGTATACCATGGTCAAGCAAACGGTACAATTAGTCGTTATTTTATTGTCATCGATTATGCTCTTCGCCTGCGCGAACAAGCTTGAAATCGAGGTGCAGGCCCGCCTGGATAATCAGCCGGCGGCTGATGCGAAGGTTCTGGTAGATGGAATTGAAGAAGGGGTCACGGATGACAGTGGATACTTTTCAAAGGTGATCAAGAGAAAGTCCGGGGTAGAAGTTCTCGTGTCTGTAATTAAGGAGGCTCCGGGATACCGAATCGAACCCTGGGAGGATTCGTTCGTGATGAAGAAACCTCCAAAGGGCGTGGACATGGATAAGTATTTGTTCAAGGTTGATTTCAAGGCCACGAAGTATTTTACACTCGTTATTACGGAAAAGGGGAAGCCTCTTGAGGGAGCTACCGTCCGGGTCGGCCGTAAAACGGCGGGGAGGACGGACGAAAAGGGAGAGTTTGTGTATGATTATAGCGCCCTGCCCAAGAAAGGCCTACGCGTTACCGTAACAAAGAGAGGATATTCGACATGGCGGAAGACTGCCAAGTGGGAGCCCGGCCAGATAGTGGAAGCCTCTCTTTGCGAAGAGGCAGTAGTCACTATTGTAGCGCTTACTGATGAATATGGCTTAGAAAAAAGAGTCAAAGATGTCGTGGTAAAAATAAACAAGAAAAAGGTGGGTAAGACTAATGCCAAGGGAGTTTATACCTATGTATATCAAGGTAAACCGGGCAAAAAGGTTCGACTCACACTCTATGCGTCGAACTATATTCCTGCGAAGTGGGAGAAGAAGATCGTCTTAGACGGCAAGCAGACCATCAAACGGTTTTTCTATCCTGCCAGACCAAAGCCGATCAGGGTAGGCATATACGGGTATGTGAGCAATACACCGGATGAAGACCTGACGGCTACCCTAAGCAGTATTGAAGACGGGGTGGGCAATAATCTACATGGTTACTTAAGCTTTCGCGTGGTACCGAATACAACGCTTCGAAAAAAGATAAAGGCCGCCAAGCTTGACATGAAGAGGATTACGACAAAAGGCTGGCAAGAAACGCGGCTTCTCAGAACAGTTGATATGATCATTTTAGGCAGTGTGGCAAAAGAGCAGAATGAAATGACAATTGAGACCAAAGTGTATATATCCGGCGGAAAGTTAGTCCTGAGTCAGATAAACACAGCCAGAACTGAAAAGGATATTAAGAAAACCGCAAGACAGATAGCGAGGAATATTATAGATCGCTTCCCCTTCGAAGGTACGATTGTCTCTATCAAGGGCGACCGCCACAAGATTAATCTTGGGAAAGATGGCTATAAAATAGGAAGTGGTATGGGGTTCTCCATCTTGACCCCTACCATGTATAAGTCCGGCAAGATAAAAGGCTACCGTGATATCGGCACGCTCAAAGTAAAAAAAGCTAAGGCAGCAGAATCATGGGCCGAGATCAATACCATAACAAAGGGGAAGAGTGTCAAGATAGGTGACAAGGTAGTTCGGCGGATGTATAGTGAAGAGGAAATGAAGGCCGCCAAGAATTCTTTTATTCTCTCGGCTAAGGGCGGTGTGCCGCCTGATGTGACCGCGTTGCGCGGAGTAAATGTCTATATCGATAATATATGGCTCGGAACCACTGGTTCGCGTGGTAATGCAAAGATACCGATATGTCTGGGCAAGACTTACGATCTTATACTCTACCGGCATGGCTATCAGCGAGTGTCTGCAGAAGTAAGGGTAGACGAGGACAAGGATGTCAGGGAATTTATTCTTAATGCTAACAACTCCCTGTTCAAGGTGGATTCTCAACCGTCCCAGGCCGAAGTCTTTATTGACGGCTTCAAGATCGGTAAAACTCCTATTCGAGAAGGCAAGTTAGTAAATTTTGGGTCCCATAGTCTAGTACTCTCGGTAGGGGGTGACTACCGCGACTGGGAAGAAGTGATGGAGTTCAATAAAAGAGTAGAAGATCGGACCGGGGCAAAAAAGATAGTCTTTTTCAAGGACTATCTTAAGATCGGGGATAGGGCTGAAGAAGAAAGGAATATTGATGCTGCCATCCAGGCTTACAGCAGTGCGATAAGAAAGCATCCCGATTATTCAATTATCCGCTGCAAACTGGCAAGTTTGTATATGGATGAGAAGAATAATTATGACGCTGCCATCCGGGAGTTTGAGAATGTGCTTTCTCTCCCCGAGAACGAGCAACTCATTTATAAACAATTTGCGGTGACATATACCAATCTGGGGCATGCCTATTATGAAAAAGGAGATAGACTCGTACACAAGGACAGGAAAACCGCTGTTCAAAATTTTGCAAAGGCGATACCGAATCTCGAGACAGCAAAGCAGAATATACGCTTTTTTCCAGTGCTTCACTATGATGAGGCAGTGCATGACACTTATTATTACCTGGCCATCTCATACCACAAACTTTATCTAATAACTAAAAAAAGATCGATCTTTGGCAAGGCCGAGCTTGCATGGAGAGATTACTTTGATTTTTTCCCTAAAAAGCTTGAGGTCAACAGCAATTTCGCACGAATCCGTGATGTAGCGGAACAGTATCAGGCGCAGCTTGAGGATCTAGAGGAACTGAGATAGCGGTTTGAGGGAGGTTAGTGGTTTGAATTTGTTGAGATGGTATTCTAAGGCGTGGTGTATTGTCCTTGCAGCAGTAGTTATTAATAGCGTAAGTATTGCTGCCGATGTGCCACAGTTGGATGTTATTGCGGATACCGCAGCGGACGGGTCCGCAGGAGAAACTAAGCCCGCGACAGAATCAGTTTCGGTTGAGGCGGAAAGTAAGCCGGTCAAGGTCATAGGGGAAGAAGGCAGGCCGCCTGAAGCAGTAAAAGAAATCCCGACCGGAATTGCGGATAAATTAGAACCCGAAGAAGTGAAACCGGTTGGCGCCGTGGAAGAGATAAAACCCGAGGAAGGCAAATCAGTTTCGGTTGAGGCGGAAAGTAAGCCGGTCAAGGTCATAGGGGAAGAAGGCAGGCCGCCTGACGCAGTAAAAGAAATCCCGACCGGAATTGCGGATAAATTAGAACCCGAAGAAGATAAACCGAATGCGATAGAACCTATCTATGTTCGT
>JAUVFC010000181.1 GCA_030594505.1 Desulfobacterales bacterium | reverse complement strand
TCCTTTTGACCGACATATACTTTGGATGCAGGGTCATCACCCACAAGGACTGTGGCCAATCCAGGTGTCAAGCCATGTTTTTCCTTTAATTCCGCTATCTCTTGCTTAAGCTCTACCCTTATTTCTTTGGCTATTTCAGTTCCACTGATAATTTTTGCTGACATTATTTAAAGCCCCCGCGTGTGAATTGAAAATTGTCAATTGAATATTGAAAATTTGTGGAATCGCTTCGCTCTGCCTTTTTAAAAATTGACAGAATTCCTTCAATCATCAATCAACAATCTTCAATCTTCAATCCCCTATGGTCTCGGCAAAAGCCCTGCCCGTTTCGCAATCTCCGGCACGGCGCTCTCCCACTCAATCGCCATGATATGGACTCCCGCCACACCTTCTATCTCTTTTACCTGATTAATAATATCCACACAGAGGTTGATTCCCTCTTCCTTTACATCTTTCTTGGCATCTTTGGCCCCTTTGAGACGGGCTATCACCTCGTCAGGAACATCAAGACCCGGGACGTTGTTTTTCATGTACTTTGCCATCCCGATCGATTTGGGAGGAGTCACTCCCGCCATTATGTAACATTGTTCATGGACCCCCAAATCCCTGACCGCCTCCATCCATGCGGCAAACCTTTCGAGGTTATACACAAGCTGCGTCTGAATAAACTGCGCGCCTGCGACGACCTTTTTTGCCAATCGGAGAGCCCTGAATTCAAAGGGATCCGCAAAGGGATTGGCGGCAGCCCCCAGAAAGAACTTTGGTTCTGTCCCCTTGAGTTCTTCTCCGCATTGAAAGACCTTTTCGTCGCGCATATTTTTTACCATCTGCAGGAGCTGAACGGAATCCATATCAAACACACCGACGGCGTTTGGATGATTTCCGAACTTATGATGGTCCCCTGTAAGGCAAAGCAAATTCTTCATTCCCAGAGCAGACGCGCCAAGGAGATCGCTCTGAATGGCAATACGATTCCGGTCCCTGCAGGTCATCTGCGTGACGGGCTCCAGCCCTTCCTCCATCAGTATGACGGATGACGCGATACTCGACATCCGGACAATGGCGGTTTGACAGTCGGTAATATTGACCGCGTCAACGCAACCTTTTAGAAGTCTTGCCTTGGTGCGAATGACTTCAGCATCGGCATTTTTGGGAGGGCCCAGTTCTCCTGTTACGGCAAACTGTCCGGACGTTAACACCTTTTCCAAGTTACTACCTGATTTCATAGCTTCAGATCCTCCCGGACGATTTTTCTGGGACCGCCGTGTAAACTGGTGGACCAATCCTTCACTGGAAAGATCTCCTTCAGTTTTTCCAATTGATTTAATCCCTTCAAACGATCATAGATCAACTGCCACACGCAGGCGACATTCGGGCTAATCTCGCATTTTCCGTTCTGTGATCCTCCACAGGGGCCATTTAATAAACGCTTTGAACATCGGGCAATAGGACAAAGGCCGCCGGTCCTGTCAAGCACACAGTCGCCGCAGCCCGCGCACCGTTCCGACCATACCCCCTGTTCCTCTGAAACACCCATGAAACTGGTGTTAAGCGCCGGGAAAACCAGAGTTGTGGGGTACATATCAGCCAAATAATTGACCCCGACGCCACAGGCCATTGAAAGAATGGCGTCATAGTTGCCCGCTTCATCCTTCAACCCTTCCAGATACTCAGTGTCGCATTGCCGGGGGAGGGTTTTCTCTATCGTTTCAATCGGCTCTCCCCCTTTTTTGCGATCTATCCGAAGGATCGAGGCAAGTATCTCAACCTCTTTTTCTCCTCCGGCGGAACAGACGCTCACACATCCGCCGCATCCCAGGATCAGTACCTTTTTCATCCCTTTCAGCATTCCGACGATTTCCTGGATCGGTTTTCTCTCTCCGACAATCATATTCTATTTCCCCTTTAACGGACTGGGTCCTAACTTTTTGATCCGTTCAGTCATCTCTTTAGCGACTTCAATAAATCCGCGGTTCGGCTCGCGGGAGATCATATACATCTCTATGCGTTCAGGTTCTATATTCAGTTGGGCGAAAATATTTTTCACGTAATCGACTCTTTTTTTTGCGATCTTGCTCCCCCTTATATTGTGGCAAGTGTCTTCCCAGCACCCGGCGACGTAAATTCCATCCGCCCCCTGTTCAAATGCCTTTAACAGCCGGGGTATGCTGATCCTGCCGCTGCATGGCAATATCTCTAATCGGACATTTTTCGGAAATCCAAGCCGAAGCAGATTCTGCAAATCCTGGGAGCATGCATACGCAGTATAATGGCAACAAAATGCTACAATATCCGGTTGGTTCACATCATTCATAATTCCCTCGAGAGCAAAAATTCACACGAGGCAAACCGCCTCACATCTTGAGATGTCTGTAATTCAATAGCCTTGGCCGGACACTCGCCCACACAGATTCCGCAGGCCACACACTTTACCGGCTCAATATGGGCGACACTATCTTCCCCCACATAGGGAACACCAAAGGGGCACACCCGAACACACGTGAGGCACGCTACGCAACGTTTTTCGTCTACAACGGCCAGCTTCCCCATTTCACCCAACGACTCTGCATCCACATAGCCATCCCGCAAGGCCAAAATCCTCAACGCCTTGATCACATCGCTGAAGCTCACATCCTGCGGACACACAAACTTACAAGTCTGACACCCTGTGCAATACCAGATCAAATCGGATGAAAGAAGACGATTTTTCAGACCGAGTGCGATCATATGGAGGATCTTTCTCGGATCGAATTCCGGGATTACCTGGCTGACCGGACACGTCCCGGTGCAGCTTCCGCATGCATAGCATTCCTTGACATGCGTACCTTCCGGAAGTTCCGCCACTTCAAACTTGAACCGCGGGTCTAAGTCATCTCTATCTATTGCCATAATTCCCTTCTCTTAAGAAGTATCGAGTGCTGAGTAGCGAGTTAAGTATGACGCCGTATTTTCTTGATTTTTTTTACCACGAAGCGCACGAAGATCACGAAGAAAAAGAAATAATATAATACTTCAAGATTTCCTTCGTGTTCTTCGTGGTAAATATCTTTACTCATTACTCGTTACTGTCAACTGGCCATCAGTCTCTTTCACCAATCCCTTTTTGCTGAACGCGGATACATATTTTTCAATATCTGAAGCCGCCGCCCCAACCTTCTTGGTCAGGTCGTCTAACGAAATTGGCCCTTCTTTTTCAATGCGGAGGATTGTTTCATTTTTAGCCGTTTCGGTAGCTATCGTACTTACGAGCTTTTCCTCGACCTTATCTTTGATAGCCTGCTCGGAATAATCCCCGTCTTTACGGAAGCCCTTGGTAAGTTTGCCGAATCCGGTCCGCAATTTTGCTTGTTCTAAAGCGCTTCTTGCCGCCAAAAGCTTAACTTGCAACTCATCCTTACTGATATCCTCGGCTTCCCCGAGTGGACCAATCGACTTGATCTTACTGGTAAAATCAGTAATCAACTGGACAAACAGCGGGGCTTCTGCCGCTGAAGCCCATTCCAATGCAAACCGGTCACTATTGATTCCGATCTTTGTCAGCATCTTTCCGGCAAGTTCGGCTGTTATCATGGCGTCGTAGTTACCAAACTGGTAATGACATTCCCCCAGGTGTCAGCCACCTACAAAGACCCCGTCCGTTCCAGCGCAAAAGGCATCGATGATAAAAAGGGGGTCCATCCTGCCTGTACACATCACCCGAATTGCTCTTACATTCGGGGGGTATTGATAACGGGCCACACCAGCGGAATCTGCTGCTGCATAGCAACACCAATTGCACAAAAAACCAAGAATCTTGGGGTTAAACTGCTCGTGACTCATTTCTCCTCCTGTTCACCGAAGGCCTTAATCTGTGACCTGATCTGTTCAGTGCTAAATCCCCCCATAAATATCGCCAGCTTAGGACAGTGGGACGCGCAAATTCCACATCCTTTGCACGACGCTGAGATGGTCTCTGCCTTTTTCTTCTTGCCTGCCTTGACCATCTGAATCGCCTGGTAGGGGCAGAGACTCGCACATATCCCGCACCCAATGCACATCTCGGGATTCACCCGTGAAACGATAGGCTCGACTGCCACAAATCCCTTTGCCAGCGGTATCGCTGCCTTGGCAACAGCAGATTGCGCTTGAGCGATCGATTCTGATATCGGCTTCGGGGCATGGGCAAGGCCGCACATATAGATTCCGTCCACGGAAAATTCAATAGGCCGGAGTTTGGCGTGCGCCTCCAGGAAAAATTTATCTTTGGTCACGGGGACCTTGAGGATCTTTGCCAGCTTATCCACTTCATTCGGCACTATTCCGACGCTGAGTACAAGGCGATCCGGCTGAAGGGTAATATCCTCATCAATCATCTCGT
>JAUVFC010000204.1 GCA_030594505.1 Desulfobacterales bacterium | reverse complement strand
ATTGCGTCTTGAATGGCTTTATTCTCATGACAGTATAGATTGGAAAGAGCTGTCCAATCTATACAAAGTGGCTCCCCTTGGGGAGAAAAAACCTGAGGATCTAGAAAAAGCATTTTCAAACAGTATGTTTAAGTGCTTCATTCTTGAATCTAGAAAATTGGTTGGTGTGGGTAGAGCTCTGGCGGACGGAATAGATTGCTCATATATCTGTGATGTCGCAGTTCTTCCAAGCCATCAAGGTTGCGGTATAGGAAAAAGTATTGTTGCAAAGCTTGTGGAGCTTTCCAAAGGTCACAAGAAAATCATCTTGTACTCATACCCAGGTAAAGAGTCATTTTACAAGAAACTTGGTTTTAAGCGCATGAGTACGGCAATGGCTATCTTTGAAAACCAGAACCAAGCTCTTGAGTGGGGGCTAGTTAATGAAACATAACACGGCAATTTCACACCGGAGGCAAAAAGCGCCGCTCGTTCCTCGCTATGCTTTTTGCCTCCGGTGAATTTCGGCATTGACGCGCCTTCGGCGTGTCAATGCGGAGTTGAGCGGAGCAAGGCTCCGCAACGCCTGTTCGGCCGTTGCGCCTACGGTGCGACAACCAAACGTTCGAGTCGGACCTTTTTCCCGCCATAATCAGACCGCTCCGCGTCCTATTATAACGAAAAAAAACTCCGTTCAACTCCGCATTATGCATAAAGGGAAAATAATGAATATAAAATTTACACATATCAGATTACTTGTTAAAAACTATCAATCATGTTTTAAGTTTTACCGCGACGTTCTTGGATATAAAGTCATATGGGGCGATGAAAACGGTGGGTATGCAGACTTCAAAACCGAAAGTGCTATTATTGCACTGTTTGGTCGTGATGCTATGGCAGGTGCTGTATCCAAATCAGCCCTTCCATCCGATGTTACCGCGCAAGATACAGTTTCCCTCATTTTTGAAGTCCCAAATGTAGATAAAGCATCACAAGAACTAAAGACCAAGGGGGTTGTTTTCGAAACAGAGCCGATGGACCGACCTGAATGGGGCATTCGTACTGCTCATTTCAGAGATCCTGACGAAAACTTAATTGAAATAAACCAGCCTTTAAAAGAAACAGAAAATGAACAGTAAATGCAGAACAAGCCGCTTGAGAGGAAACTAGGGGGAAACTAGGAGGACGTCCATCATCAAGTAAATAACTTGACAGTTGATATACTGATAATAGAAGTTTCATGCCAAGATTAGCCCGGGCAAAATTAGGGGGAAATTACGCAAAAGCAAGGGGTTAGGTAAAGAAGCTAATTTCTATTTTCCAGGGCTGCCCCCTTGACCCTTGCTCAAAACTTCCTTCAATGCTGAGCACGGACCTCCTTGAAAATGAAGATCTGAAAGAATATAAACGCAACCTTTCGAAGAGTGGAATCAAAGTTAAAATGGAATTAAGATAGTTTTTTGCATATGTGCTTGAATGAATGCGAATTCAATGATATTATTCAAGGAAACCGGTAGCGCTCTTTATCTTTTCTCACACTCTGTGACCGTTTTTTTTTCACATCACTACGTTAAACGAAAAGCAAAGCCCCTATCTATAATTATCATCGGGAGAAGACACCCTGTTTTTAGTTTATTCTTTAAATGGTTGGCCATACTTCCTACTGGAGGCGCCTTGTGAAATTATCCAATGATGGTAACGATACTGTGAAACTATGCAAGACTGAATTTGAAACCCGCAGTAGATTCCGTGAACACCTTCCCAAGGCTGTCGAAGATATCGTAAGGAGCTGTTACGATAAGGAATGTTTTGAGCACATTGATGCTGAGTTGATCCCTTCGCAGGAGTCGGTCGTTGAGATCATTACCAGACTTAGAGAGATCCTTTTCCCCGGCTACTTCATCAAGGAACGTATGGACTCGGTTAATCTGGGGTACCAGCTAGGTCAGTCCGTTGATGCATTGTTCGACCTCCTTGCAGAACAGATCACCCACAGCATTCGGCATGAGTGTCTTCGATACAGTCAACCGTGTGTTCAATGCGTTGAACGGGGATATCAAGAGGCTCTTATGTTTTTAGAGTCGATACCCACAATTCGCAGAATATTGGCCACTGACGTACGGGCCGCATACGAGGGAGATCCGGCCGCCAAGAGTTACGATGAGATTGTGTTCAGCTATCCGGGTATCTTTGCTATAACCGTTTATCGCGTTGCCCACCAATTATTTGAACAGGGGGGGACTCTCCTCCCGCGGATTATGACCGAACATGCCCACAGCATCACAGGGATCGACATTCACCCGGGCGCCCGGATCGGAGAGAGTTTTTTTATTGATCACGGAACAGGCGTCGTCATAGGAGAGACAACAGTGATCGGCAACAATGTACGTATTTATCAAGGTGTTACATTAGGGGCGTTATCGCTTCCAAGAGATGCTGGAGAACAACTCAGGGGCAAGAGACGCCACCCCACTATAGAAGATAACGTCATTATTTATGCGGGGGCGACGATCTTGGGGAAAGAAGCCGTTATTGGGTCGCGCTCTGTAATCGGAGGGAATGTATGGATCACCGAACCTGTGCCGCCTGACACAAAAGTGGTTTTGGAAACACCCCGCTTAATTTACAAGTAGTGGAGACGCTGATGAAAATTTTTTCCGACATCAACAGGACATTTGGCAACACCCCTCTGGTCAGATTAAATACGGTGACCAAAGGTCTTCATGCGGACATACTCGCCAAATTGGAATTTTTTAATCCCCTTGGAAGCGTAAAGGATCGTATAGGTGTCTCCATGATCGAAGCGGCGGAACGTGAAAGGCGAATTAGTTCAAAAACCCTTATTGTAGAACCTACGAGCGGGAATACCGGTATCGCCCTGGCCTTTGTCTGTGCAGCCAGGGGGTATCGCCTCTGTCTTACCATGCCAGATACTATGAGTATTGAGCGAAGAAAACTCTTAAAACATCTCGGAGCTGAATTGGTATTAACACCCGGCAGTGAAGGGATGAAAGGAGCCATTGCCGAGGCGGAAAAAATCTTGGCAACCAGGGACAATGCCTATATGCCCAACCAGTTCAAAAATCCGGCAAATCCGGAAATACACCGAAAGACCACCGCAGAAGAAATCTGGACGGATACCAACGGCAGCATTGATGTCCTGGTAGCGGGTGTTGGCACAGGCGGAACCATTACCGGTGTGTCTGAGGCTCTCAAGGAACGGAAACCCTCATTCAAGGCAATCGCGGTGGAGCCTGCCGGCTCTCCGATCCTTTCCGGGGGAAAGCCCGGGCCACATAAGATACAAGGGATCGGCGCGGGATTCATCCCGGACGTCTTAAATGTCAATATTATCGATGAAATTGTCACGGTGACCAATGAAGATGCCCTTGGGACAGCACGGCGATTGGCAAAAGAAGAAGGTATACTCTGCGGAATTTCCTCCGGGGCTGCAGTGTGGGCCGCACTGCACGTAGCAGAACAACGAAACAATAGAGGAAAGCAGATCGTCGCAGTGATTCCCAGCACCGGAGAACGGTATATCAGCACAGAGCTCTTTGCGGAATGATGAAAGTTGATGGATTCGTAAAAGTTACGGGTTGTGAGTTAAGAAATGTAATGGAAGTCATGCTGAGTCAAGGGACAAAACAAGCCGATGGATTCGATAAGTAGAGATAGACCCCTTCACTTTTTTGAAAAAGTGCTTACCATATAACAAATTACTTAGCTAGTGCCCATCCATAAATGGACTTCTTGAGAAAAGGGCACGAGTTGGTTTCCAATTCAGAAATGAGCAATTTTTTCTCTGAGCAAGGCCGCACGACGGTTTGCTCCGATGCGTACATGAT
>JAUVFC010000129.1 GCA_030594505.1 Desulfobacterales bacterium | reverse complement strand
CATTGGGTGCGGCTTCACCCGTTACCATAGCAGCCGCGCAATCGGTGCAGCCGGCATAACCACATCCACCACAGTTTGCCCCGGGCAAACAATCAGCTACTTCACCAATCTTCGGATCAACATAGACGTAAAAAACCTTTGCCGCAACACCCAGGGCAGCGCTTAAGACCAACCCCAGACCACCCATTGCAGCAACCGCAGTAAATATCGGTCCCATAGAACTCGTCCTATCCTGTTTACGCCAAACCTACCAGTCCATAAAAACTCAACCCCATCATGCCGGCCGTAATCAGCCCGGCAGGGAAACCCTGCATCACTTTTGGAATTCGAGCGATGGCAAAACGTTCCCTGATGCCGGCAAGAAGCACCAAGGCCATGCTGAATCCGACTGCCGTTGAAACAGCGTACACTAACGTATCGATAAAGCCACGTTCCTCCCGAATATTCAGCACAGCAACACCAAAAATCATACAGTTTGTTGTTATCAAGGGCAGATATATCCCAAGAGCGCTATAAAGGGGCGGCGCAACTTTCTGAAGAACAATTTCAACCAATTGAACCAATGAAGCGATGACCACAATAAAGGCAAGGGTTTGAATATATTCCAGGCCAAGGGGTTCAAGCACAAAGCTCTGAACCATCCAGCATAGAGCGCTTGCAAGGACATTAACAAATATGCAGGCGGCCGACATCCCGATAGCGCTGTCCATGCTGCTTGAAACGCCGATAAAGGGGCAAACACCCAGAAATTTAATCAGCAGAATATTGTTTATAACGATCGCCGACAACATGAACAGAAGATAATCACCCATTGCTAAACCCTCTCTTTACGTGTTCACTAAGCTTATCTAATTTCTATCTTGATTTATGCCGCCTGTTGTTTCTTCGCGTCTAATCTGGCGGAAACCACATTCATAATTCCGAGAATAATCCCGAGACAGACAAATGCTCCGGGAGGTTTGATAATATATGGGAACCCTATATACCATTCGGGCATGACTGATATACCAAAAAATGTGCCGACCCCGATGATTTCACGGAGCGCCGCGAGGACTGTCAAGGAAATCGTAAAACCTATACCCATACCAAGAGCATCAGCCAGGGCCAAAACGACTGATTCCTTACGGGCAAAAGCTTCAGCCCGCCCCAGGACCACACAGTTTACCACACTAAGCGGTATCCATATCCCCAATACCTGATAAAGGCCGTAGAAATAGGCCTGCATAACAAGTTCGACTATAATAACCCCTGATGCAATAATAACAATAAAGACCGCGATCCTTACCTTGTCCGGGATAATCTTTCTAAAGACAGAAACCAGGACGTTACTCATTATCAGCACAAAGACAACACCGCCACCCAGTCCGACCGCGCTGCTTACGCTTGTTGTTACCGCGAGAACAGAGCAGAGTCCAAGAACGAATCGAAACGGTGGAATCTCATCCCAGAGCCCTTTGGTAAATTCCTTTACAATGCGTGACATTTACAACCCCCTTAGGATTGACGATTGAAGATTGAAGATTGACAATTTGAAAAGGGGGATTCTAATCCTTCCTTAGATTTTAGATTGATTATTTTAGAATTAAGAGACTTTCTTCAAATCCACAATCGTCAATCTTCAATCGTCAATCTTCAATTCACTCATCCCAGTATCTCTGATTTAAACTTCTTGTATATCTCCATTCCGCTCTTGATTGCCTTTGACGCCCCCACGGACGAGACGGTCGCGCCGCTGTAAGCGTTTATGACGCCACCTTCGGAGCTCAGGCCAAAATTTTCACCTACCGGCTTACCTTTGAATTGGTCGAGGAAATTGGGAGAATTGAGCGCAACACCCCCTACCGATGGGGTCTCTGAATGTGTTGTTGCGGCAATCCCGTCTAACACCTCATCAGGCATCTTGATAGCTATCATGATGCCTATATCCCCCTCGAACCCTCCGCCATATGCCTCAAAAGCAACCGCAATAACCTCGCCGCCTTTCTTCGCATAGAAAATGGTCGTCACCACATCCTTCCCTTTTTTATCCTTTCCGGTAACAATCTTCTTTCTGTCACTCACAGGATCGTTGTCATAACCGGAGAGTATCGCCTTCAGGGCCGGTTCTTTGATGTTCTTGATTTGCTGGTATTCGATCTGTTCCGCCGTCGCCATCTTGACTACAGCGAGGCCCCCTCCGCACACACCAGAGACAATCGTAAGGACCACGATCATTTTTAATATATCGCGAAAAGACACTGGCAGTTACCTCCCATAAACCTTGGATTTAATTTTATCAAGCAACGGTGTCAAGATGCTGATTATAAAGACTGCATAGTAGGCGCCGTCATACCATGCCCCCCATAGTCGAATCACCACGGCTAACACTCCACAAAGGAATCCATAGATCAACATCCCAGCAGGCGTAACAGGAGAAGAAGGCATATCAGTAGCCAGGAAAAAGGCAGCCATGATCGACCCGCCCGCCAACAGGTGAAACAGAGGACTTGCATATTCTTCTGAATTGGTTAGCCAGAAAATTCCGGAAAAAAGGACAATCCCTCCTAAAAAGCTTACCGGAATCCGCCAGGAAACCACCTTCCGGATAAGGAGGTATGCCCCCCCGATCAAGAGCATAAGCGCGGAACCTTCCCCGATGAAACCAGTGGTGTTCCCGATAAAGAGACCCAAAATAGTAAAATGCTCGGCAATAGACCCAACCCCCTCGTATTTGAGCACCTCAAGAGGGGTCGCCTCTGTCATAAAGTCCCCGGGAGGGGCCAACCAATACATCATATGATCAGGATACGACATCTGCAAGACAACCCACGCAATCAGGACACCGTTAAACGGATTGTTGCCCAAACCTCCGTAAATCTCTTTGCCGAGCAGAATCATAACGAACGTTCCAGTACAGATCATCCACCAGGGAGCTGTGGGAGGCAACAACATGGCAAGGATAAGACCGCTTACCATCCCGCTCAAATTGCTGATTGCAATGGGTCGTCCCATTATCTTTTGAAGAATCGCTTCCCATGCAACCGCGGAAGCCATAGCAATGACTACTACCCTGATAGCGTCCATGCCAAAAAAATATATCCCAATGACCACAGCCGGGATCAAAGCAATAAGGGTATTCATCATCATCTTTGGGATAGAATTCCCGCCATGAACATGGGGCACAGCCGATACTACAAGTTCCGGTGTTTTCATTCACTACTCCTTTGAGCTCTAATCTCCGATTTACCTAACTTTATCCACTGCACCATCGGTATGAGAACCGGGCACACATAAGCGCAACAGCCACATTCATTGCAGCTCAGGATGTCATTGGCTTCCGCCATCGCGTAGCTACCCGATTCGGAAAAGCCGGAAATGAGAAGGGGCATCAACCGCATCGGGCAGACCTCCACACACAGTCCGCACTTGATACAGACACCGGAAGGGAACTCCGCAATGTCTCCTTCCTTCTGCAAATAGATACCGGTGGTCTCTTTTGTTACAGGAATATCCGCACTATGGATGGCGGTTCCCATCAATGGACCGCCGATGATCACCTTCCCTCCGTGTCCCGGCGCAACGCCGCAATGCTCCAACACGTCCTTGATCGGAGTGCCAATCCTTACCAACACGTTTTTCGGGCTCCCGATTCCGTTCCCTGCTACTGTGATAAATCGTTCAAGCATCGGCTTTTTATCATTAACTGCCTGCGCTGTAAAAAAAGCGGTCTCAACGCTGATCACAGTGACGCCGATATCTTCCGGACTACCACCCGTGGGGACTTCCTTGCCGAGAAGGGCCTTGACTAAAAGCTCCTGCATGCTTTGAGGATGTTTGGCCTTGAGCCCTACAACGTGAGCTGAACTGCACGCGCCGGAAATAGCTGAACTGCACGCGCCGGAAATAGCTGAAATAGCATTAGGAGCATTCTCACTCACACCTATATAGACTGTTGTAATGCCTAAGATTTGACTGATGATGTCGATCCCGGATGCCACCTCTTTCGCATTTTCAGCAAGGATTGAAGCTCTACTAATCATCTGAGGTTCTACATCTACACTATTTATTACCAATGCCTTGACTGATTTTTCTTTTGCCAGCGTAAGTTTGTCATGAAGCGAAATCGCCTCCACGTCAGAATCTACAACGCCTCCCTTTTGAATAAGGCTCATGGGATCCGAGCCTTCCAAAAATCCTCCCGATTCATTTTTGCCATCTGATTCTATGCCAATGGCCGGGACGTATCCTCCGCTCATACCAGGGAACTTCTTGATTATCTCAGTAACCTTTCCGGATACCGTGGCATGGACAGCAGCGCTTTCGCTTTCGCCAAGGAGATCGCCCATTTTTACCTCGGCGCCTTTTTTTACACTGACGGCGCAGGGTTCACCAATATGTTGCTTTAATGGAATGATTACTGTCTGGGAAGGAGGAACTGATTCAAAAGGTTTGGAAACGCCTGCAGCCGACACAGGCAAACTAAGACCGCCGGGGAAAGTACCAGATTTCATACTCGCTCTCTCTTTCAAGTAGGTCTATAGGTCAATTTATTAATAATGCGATTGTTCGCAATATAATGAACTGGTTTTTTTGTCAAGCAGAAAAGGGAAAAGAGGAATAAAAAATGGCGGATTACATCATAATGTTAAGCAAAAATTAGCTGTAACAATAATAGGTTATAAAATCAGGATGGAATGACTAATAAGAAAAGTGAGTAGAACAATTGAAGTACAATCTTACCTAAAATATTTCCACATTACTCTTAACGTCCGATTTTACAAAATCCTCCTTTCTGTCTTCGGATCTTCAGACCTGCAACTTTTAACTTTTGTAACCACTCGGGTTGTTAGGTTCACGGTTCACGGTTGGGCGCTATGCACTCTACATCCAGGGCGACATAGAGATCGCTCTGGACTTCCGTGCAAGACCGCGTGGTGTATCGCAAGAACGGGATGAATTCCGCATTCGTATAGCTTCTCTTTTATCAGTTTAACCTTGAACCGTGAACCCCTAAACTTTGAACCTGAGTAGTTACTAACTTTTCACTTTATACTTGTGTCCATCCAGAAATGGTAGATTTTGTCCCGAGACAAGGCGGGACGGAGAACGCAGTATCGGGGCAAAAGATGCCGTTTCTGGACGGACACTATCCCACGCTCATGTATATCAAACCAAACACAAAGAGAAAAATAATAGCCCAGCCAGCCCCCATGCCTACCGGTCTCCTCTTGGGACTCAGAGAGGGGTTGTCGCCTAAATTCACTATAGACACTCTAAATCTGGTAGCAATTTTCTGCACCGCGATTCTCGAATCGCTTAGAATCTTATCACAGCTCCATGCTATGGCCCGTCCTCCCAATCGATAGAAATAATCGAGATCGAGTACGAGTACGTTGTGAGGATCAAAGAATTTCTTGGCCAACATAAAGACCAGGCCGGCAAAAAGGAAAAGCTGTACAATCCCCATAACATGGTCGGCAGTATAGGCATGATAATAGGATTCAACGCCGGCGTAGGGAAGTACGTGATAGAGCACCTTGGGGTAGACGCCGATAAGCACGCAAGAAAAAGCGGTCAAAATCATAGCCAGCCGCATATTCCAAGGGGATTCCTTTGCCTTTATCTCCTTGTT
>JAUVFC010000002.1 GCA_030594505.1 Desulfobacterales bacterium | reverse complement strand
CGGTGCTGCATTTTAATATTGTTTGTTCTGTGATTTTCTCACCACGCGCCCCCGCAACACCTGCTAGTACACCCTGACGGTATGCTGTGGCTACCAGATTTTCAATGTCAATGGTTTTTCTGGATTTTAATTTTAGTATTGTCATCCTGCCTCCTCGGTTGGTACTGGTTGATTGTCGGCCGTCTTGCTCATGACACCAGTATGTCAGGTGTCCGGTCACGTGTCAAGCTTTGGTTTTGGTTTTTGTTGTCTCTCGACGCTATTTATTTTCAGCGCATTTTTTTTGGAATTGAGCGTTGTTGTAAGTCGTTGCGGCACATGGGGTGTGGTAAATGTTTTTAAATCCTCGTCGACAAACGGCACTAAATCGCCAAAAATAAAACAATAAAATTCCTGGTGGACAAAATCCACCCGCTGGGCTATTATTAGGGAGATGCCCAAAAAATTGACACCAAAACAATCCCGATTTTGCGCGGAATATCTAATTGATAGCAACGCAACGCAGGCGGCTATTAGATCAGGGTACAGCAAAAAAACGGCGCGCAGGATCGGGACGGAAAACGTGCAAAAACCGGCTATTAGGGATTTACTCGCCAAAAAAATTAATAAACAATTAAAACGGTGCGATATAACAGCCGACAGGGTTCTGTGGGAGTTAGCGGATATTGCGTTTCTCCCCGTCGAGGACGCGACTAAAAAGAAAATATCTCTCGTCGACAAAAAAAACGCATTGGAGTTACTGGCAAAACATTTTAAATTGCTGGACACGGTGACACCTAATAAACCAGGGGGCGGAGGCAACACGGTTGTCAATATGCCGGCAATCATTATTAACAACGCTGAACTCAAATTTGATATTGGGGAGATAATTGATGTCACCCCGGAACCGAAATTCATATGAAAGCAACAGAAAAACAATAGGTGTTCCCTACACACGTAGGGATGAACCGAGGAGATAATCATGGAGAAAGTAACAAGAAGAATCGCCTGCCCGAACTCAAAAACGATCACACAGGCATCATGCGGTCACTACATATGTTGTTTAGGGTGCAGACATGACGGGAGAAATAAATAAGTCAATGCCCCTACAACTCCCAAAATTCCTAAACATCCCCGCCAAGCTGTACCCAATGATATTAAAATTGAACCTGTTTCGCTATTTCCTGATTGAGGGAGGCCGGGGATCCGCGAAGAGTCAGTCAGCCGCGCGGCTAATTCTTTTCATCGGTGACAAGAACAAAGTGCGCGTTGTTTGCGGCCGCGAGATACAAGCCTCGATTGAAGAGTCCGTCTACGCTCTGTTCGTTGACCTTATCCAGGAGTACGGTCTCAATTACGATGTAGGAAAGAAGGTTATTAGGCATAGAGTAACAGGGACAACGATCCGTTTTCGCGGATTCCGGGAGCGTGGATCCGTTAACATAAAAGGGATTGAAGGTGTTGACATCCTGTTTATTGATGAATCCCAGGCATTAACCAAGCAGACGCTTAAGATCCTCATACCAACGATCAGGAAGAATAAGGCCAAAATATTCTTTGTGATGAACCGGCACATTGAAGAAGACCCGGCCTTCGATCAATTCCATAATCGCGATGATTGTCTTCACATCCACATTGACTATTTCGAGAATCAGCATTGCACGGATGCGTTGAAGCGCGAAGCTGCGGAGTGTAAGAAAAAAAATATAGATGATTATAACCACATCTGGTTGGGCGTTGCGTTAAAAAACGCAAAGAACTCAGCTTTTTATAATATTGATAGCATTGTAGATTATGATTTGCCGGAACGACAAGAGCCAATAGAAGGATTCCATTATTCTCTTGGAACCGATTTGGCTAAACGCGTTACACACACAGCAATAGACATAATTTGTATTGAATTAAAGATACTTGTTTACCATGAGCGGTTAGCCACTCGTTCAGAATTGTCGTGGAACCACATACGAGAAAAGGTGTTGGCTTTGGGCAAAAAATACAACAATGCTATCGTGGTACCAGACAGTACAGGTGTGGGGGATCCGATAACAGAAGACTTGCAACGCATGGGGGCCAGCATATTCATCGAGCAGACGGATAAAAAAGAAAATCCTAAAGAGATTGCCGGGTTTAAATTTAGCTCAATGTCAAAAGAGAATTTGATTGAAAAATTACGCATTAGCATTGAACTACAATGTTTCAGGATCCCTGATATTGAAAGCCTGAAAAAATCTCTAAAGAGGTACTTGAAGGTTGTGCATCCCGGTGGACGCGTAAAATACTGCATGCCTAGCGAGAAAGACGAATTTGGTAATCCACTATTTACCGAGGATGAGGTTTTAAGCCTTGCCCTGGCCCTGTGGGGATCCCGGACAATGATCTACGACCCGGCGTACAAGCCCAAGAGCGCGGAAACCGAAACCGATCGGTTCTGGAAGAGTGTCAAGAGGCAAATCCTCACAAAAGAATCTCAAGATAACTCTTTACAATTAGACGATTCGGGTGATATTATTAATTTATCTGACGGAATTGAAATCAAAGAGGAATTACTGTAATGCCAACATTCTAAATTAAAAAAACACCCTGGTCGGCCAATCGGGGTAAGCCAGCAATATATTTGGTCTAATCGGCTAAACAAAGGGGGCGAGGCATGAAAGGCAAGGGAATAAACTTATCAGGAATCTTTTTAATACTGGCGCTTGCTGTTGGTTTTGTAGTGCCTAAGCCGGCTATGGCGGATCTTGCGCCAATCACATCCTCTTGGGGCCAAGATGACGTTGACGAAATTAATCGGGCGACGCCTGGAACGACAACCACGTTTCTGGGGACACGGCTCAGGGGATTGATGACGGCGGGGTCGGATTCCAAGACCTCTGGAACGTATGCGGCCGCCAACGCATCTTCGGAGACAATAACCGAGACTCATGTCAATATTACTACTGTGTCAGGCTATGGATCCTCAACCACACTGGCGAATGGTCAGGTAAATCAAGTCATCACGTTCACGCTGACTACTGATGGCGGCAAAGACTGGAAATTATCACCAGACACAAAAACGGGCTTTACGGACATAACGCTTGATGATGCTGGTGACAGCGTGTCAGTCAAGTATGTCAACAGCACAATCGGGTGGATTCTTGACGGTGGTAATGGATACAATATTGATGATGATTTCGGATCCACGACAATAGATGTTAATTCCTACGCGGCTGATAACGACACGTCCGGGGAAACGATTACCGAAGCCGCCGCCGTTGTCACCACCGGGGCTGATTACGGTTCGTCCACAACCCTGAATGATGGTTATATCAACCAAGAGTTAACCTTTGTTTTAGAAACTGACGGCGGGCAGGATCACCAGATTAGCCCGAAAACGAAAGCAGGGTTTTCCAGCATAACGCTTGACGCCGCAAACGACAGCGTTACTCTCAAATATATTAGCGATACGCTCGGATGGATTCTCAAGGGGAACAGCGCGGCAACCATTAATTAACAATGCCAAACGCGAATTTACAATCTATGGCGCCGGTCATGAAAAAGAACATCTACGGTGAGGCTATGAAGCGTTCAGTGAAATCAATGAAATCACTGAAACCAAAGCCTCAGTACAGCAAAGGTGTTCAGAATTACACGGCGAAAGGGAGCCAATATTAAAATGGAAATTTCGTTGTGTGGGATATGCGAATACTAGACGGGATACCCATAGTTTAACAGCGAAGGAGCCAAGCCATGATGACCTGTAGAGTTTGTGAAGTATTGAAACAGGAAAACGAACATCTTCGGAAATGGATTGACAGGCTAATGGAAGAAAAATCACCTGACCCGGATCCCGATGTTAAGGCTGTCATTCCGGGTTTGCCAGATCCAGCCGACGATCTCAAGGAATCATACCAGCTCGGAGAAGGCTAAAGCATGGAAATAATCAAGAAGGGCATGGCCGAAAAAGAAATCGTTGGAATTATAAAGAAGGATGTCCAGCGAATGACGGAGGCCAGGTCCCAATACTACAGACAGGCTTTTGTAAACGTGATGTTTCTCTATGGGAAGCATCATTTTACTTTGTCCCGGAACAATCCCGAGCCGACCATCGGTCAGCGTATTGTCTGGGAGTTGGAAGCCAGTCGCGGTAAAGGCACCATGCGCCGTACTAGCAATTACCTCTTGCCGTTGTTTCGATCTGTGTATTCCCGGATGATCCGGCGCAAAGGCCACATCAACGCTGAGCCAACAACCCGGCAAGAGAGCGATCGCAACGCGGCCAAGGTGGGGAAAGAGGTTGGAGAAGATTTCTGGGATAACTGCAACCGAAACAATATTTGGGTAAATGATGAAATGTCCGGGATGCAGGCCGTCCTGATGAAGCTAATTCTTTATGAAATGACTATCGGATCAGGGTTTTTGTTCCCGCACTTCAACCCTAAAGCCAAGACGTTTGTTTACGATGAGGCCAGAGGCGATGTAATCGAGGCAGACGTCGGTGAAATGGAAGTCAGGGTTGATAATGTGTTTAATGTGTTTAAGGATCCCCTCAATCGCTGGCTTATCCACAGAAGGTTTATTTCCCCTGAACAGGCATATTACGAGTTTGACAAGGATGTTGAGCCGTCAAGCATTGATGAAGAGGCTTTCAACGTAAAGATTTCCCGCATCCTGGACGGATCTGAATTTGATAAGTTGGATAAGGATGGCTCCTATATCTACACAAAATATTGCACGCCGAACAAGGAGTATCCGAAAGGGCGCGTATTTCATTGTTCCCAAGATGCGGTTTTAGAGGACAAAGATTTCAAAGAAGAGCACAAGGAGCGGATTCCCGCGTTTGAGTTCCGGTACCAAGACCTGGGCTTCTCGAAACACGCTCAAGGATGCCTTGAACAGTCCATTGATCTGCAGCAAGACTATAATTTCACAATTGCCCGGATCGCTCAACACAAGAAGATGCTGACCGGAAAAATCATGGCGCCCAAGAAGGCAGGGCTATCAGTGCAGTGGAATGACATTGTTGGCCAGATCATCAATTATAATCACGGATTTAAGCCTTCGATGGAACCCGCGCCACCTGTTCCGCAGTATTTTTATGAAGAAATCAAGAGGATCCGGGTTGACATGGAAGGTTTGATGAATAGCCATGATGTCAGCATGGGCCGTACGCCGGGGCAAGTTAAGTCTGGAGTGGGGATTCAGGAGCTTTCTGAGATAGATAACGACCAGATTGCCCCGGAATTGATCATGCTTGAGATGAAGTTGGGCTTTTTCATGGAGCATGTGCTTGATGGTTGCCAGTATAACTACCGTGAGAGGCGCCTTTTGAAGATAACCGGGGAAGACATGGCCTATGAGGTCAAGTCTTTCATCGGAAGCGATCTGATGGGCCGTAAGCGCATTAAGGTCAAGATGGGAAGCAATTTCCCGGTAGGCGCCGCCGCCCGGACAAATCATATCCTGATGCTACGGAAAGAGGGATTCATAAGCCCTGACCGGGCCAAGGTCTTAATGGAAACAAACGATGTTGAAGGGGCCTTTCATAATCTTGATGAGGTTGGGGCAAAGAATGACATCTTGACCATCTTGGAGGGGTCGGCTGAGGTTGTCCCGGAACCGTTCGAAGATCACACGATTTATCTCAAGGTTATCAATGATTTCAGAAAAGGGTCTATTTACCAGAAGTTGCCAGTTGAGAAGCGGGAAGAGATTAATAAATTTGCCAGTAATCCAGACTGGGCGGAAGCTGGTGAAAGACCAGGACACCAAGAAATGCTTTTAGTCGAACAGGAGGCGGCCAAAAGTATGGGCCAACCATTGCCGCCGCCCGCGCAACCACAAATTCAACAAGCACAGTAAAGGAGCCAGAGCCATACAACGCGATTGAGACACCATGAAAGAACAGCTTGAAATCTCGATCATAATGACCCCGGACGGGCATGTCCATACGCAAGGGCCGAAAAAGAAAAATTCACCGAACGAATTTGATACAGTTTGCTTTTTCATGATGGAAACAGCTAAAAAGTTGATGCACAAGCACAATAAAAAACTTGAGGAAATGAATAAGAAACCCACCCTGCTGAGCGCAAGCGGGCAATCGTTAAATTAGGAGCCATAAAAAAGGAGCCACGAAAAAATGGAAAACGAAGAGAATAACGAAAACGAGCAGAAAGAGGAACCGTCTTTCGGCGAAGCCATCGTTAATGAAATTGATAAGCAAGAATCCGAAGCCGGGAAGACTGATGAAGAAAAAGAAGAAATTGACATTGAGGGATACAAGGGATCCAATCGAAGGGCGAAGGGATACGAAGGTGACAAGAGGCGCGAAGCAGACAAGGTTATTGAGGACCCCGAACACGAACTTGACTATGAGTTTGAAGAAGGCAAGGGCAAACATAAATTAAAGCTGTCGGAACTCAAAGATGCAGCCAAATTCTTACACCAAAACAAGAAATCTCTGGGTTCTTCCTTCAAGATTCGGGAAATGGCGACAAAGAACCCGGAATTTGGGAAGTTGCTTAATGGCGTCATTAATAGATCCTTTAACGGGAAGGATGAAGTATACAATAACGAGTTTGTATCAAAGACTCTCGCCTCTTTGGATGCCAAGGCTGAAAAGATTGACGATGAACTTGATGAAACGGATAGCGATATCAAGCAGGCAGAGGATCTTCTTAACAGCGAGGACATTGACCCGGACAGTGTTCAGGCCCAGGTTCTTAAAAGCAATATTGCGGCCATGAAGTCAACGAAGGCTCAGCTTACGAAGGCATTAAAGAAGATCGATGATGTTTCCGCGAAGTTCGGGTCTGTTGAGGAATCTCATAAGACTTTCATAGACAGCCAGGGCAAGGCCGAGGAAGATAAGGAGGTCACTAGAGTTTCCGGAATATTCAATAAAGAGTTCGATGCCATTACAGATAAAGGCAGGAAAAAAGCTTATAAATTTGTCAATGATGCGCAACTTCAGCGTTTTGAAAATGAAGTCAGGGATATAGTTGCGAATGGATCGAAGACGGGTTCAGGGGTTAAGACTGATGAGGATTTTGTTAAATTGATAAAAAGTGCGAGTGAGGCAGCTTACAAAGAGATTGTCGACCTCCGCGAAAGCGCGGTCAATGATTACATTCGCAAGAAGGGCGACAAACCACAAGGGGATGCTCTAAAGGATACGACTGTTTCAGAAGAAAACATGAAAGAACAGTTAGCTGCTTTGGAAAAGGACGGCAAGAAGGATTCCCCGGAAGCACAGAAGTTGAGAGCGGCTATCAAGGCCGCGGAAGATGATCCGCTTGGAGGGAAGACCATGGGCGAAGTAGTAGCCGAGGCGATGCTGGCAAAAGAATAGTTTTTCCCGAGCGGTAAACCAGTGGGAGGTATGCAATGGCTAATGCCAATTTAACGACCATATCGCCTATTCTGCACAAGATTATTCATCCTGTGTTGCAAAGGCTTATGGCCAAGAAGGTGATCTTTTTAGATCAGATCAAGAAGAACATACGCACGACCATCGCAAATAACCAGATCTATATTTCGGCGGCGACGGCGTACCATAGTGGTTTTTATTTTGTTGCTGAGGGAGCTCAGCCGGGCGTAGGGCGTGGGGCTTATATCCAGCCCTTCGCGGCATTGAAGTTTGGGTTTATGACCTATGGCTTCACCGATCAAGCGTTAACCCTTGCCGCAAAGCAGGGCAAGCAGGCCATCGCCGGCACGTTTGATTCTGAGTTTGAAACCGGATTGATTACGGCCAAGAAGCACATGAACCGTATCTTCCACGGCGATGGGAACGGGATCCTTTGCTATGCGAATGGCAACGGTGTAACAACGCCCGCTTTGGTGGTTGACAATGCGCCGTCAGAAGGCGGTAAAGGGCGGTCAACGAAGTATCTGGCACCCGGCCAGCAAATCACCATCGGATCTACAGACGCGGTTATTTCTACTGTAGATAGCGACACAGGCGTGACTTTGTCGGCCAATGTTTCGTGGTCAAATGATGACGCCATTGTTTTGCGAAACACAGCAGAGCCAATGGGGTTGGCGGGACACATCGATGACGGTGACAATGTGTCCACCTACCAGAATCTTGACCGTTCTTCAAATCCCGAACTTAAGGCACAGACAGACGACACCGCGGAAGCCTTAACAGAAGCGGATATGATCGACATTGTTTTACAGGCTTGTGAGTTTGGCGATGGCCCTGATGTTGGCCTTGTCAACCAGGACCTCTGGAGAAAGTACGGATCATTGTTGCTCTCCCAGAAAAGAAACAACGAAGCCAAGCCGGTGCTTGGTGGTGGCTGGAGGGGCCTCATGCTTGACGTTGGGGCGAAATCTATCCCAATCATCTGTGATTATGATTGTTGGGATAGCTATGTTCAGTTCCCGCGCTTCAAGGGATTAACCATTGCCGAGGCTTCCGATATGTTTGAGTGGATGGCCGGATATGACGGCAAGGGGGATGTCTTACGGAGAAGCCCGGACGGAAGGACCGACTGGGAAGGGACGCAAAAATGGTACATGAACCTTGTCGGCTTGCAGGTTAACGACATGGCTCGTTTGTCAGGTAAAACAGTATAGTCAGCTGAAATTATGAAGCGTTCCATCCTTGAATTGGTTAAATAGAATGTTTGTTCTATACGCTTCAACGGGGTAAAAGCTAAGCGCTTGGTCGAGGGTTGATAGGAATGGCTCCTTCCCGGCCCTCGACCCCTTTTTAAATATATGTTAGATAAACACTCAATCAGAATTGCAAGGCGAAGAGTCGCGCAACTCAGGAGAAACCCTCCCAAGATTACTGATGCAGACAGGCGAGGCGCTGATGCCATGTTTGAAAAGCATCAAGAGTTTGAGCGATCAAAGGACCGGGACGAAGCCAGGGAGAGAAGCGCGCTGGCTAAAGATGTCGCGGGGTTTGCTTTTAATCAAATTACTGGTAGCGGAAAATATTTTTACGGCAAAGGAAGCGACGGAGCGCCGGGGAAGAAAATGTTTTGTAATTTCCCGGATTGTGGGGTGCATGAAAGTGAAATGTTCTGCACGGATGACGGTAAGTGGTATTGCCGCGGCCACAAGAGCCATGGAAATCTAACCAAAGAACAACAAAAAAAGGAGCTGTGCCATGCTTAGAAATAAGACGAAGTTGACGGTGAGATTGAAGTACAACGGAAAATTCAAGGAAATAAAACCTGGGGACGGTATTGATGTGAGAGATTTCGACATCGCAAACAAGAACGTCAATTCTGTTGAGAAGCATCTAATGATAAAGTATCCTGACACCTTCACGAAGGAAAAGTCGATCGGTGACCCTGAAAAGGACAAGATGATCCAAGACGAGATCAAGGATCTTTCCGATCGGAATGAGGCCATTGTCAAGGAAAATGAGGCCTTAAAAACCGCACAAGGGGAGATGATTGATAAGTACGAAGCCGCCTGCGGTGAGGTTCAGGCCGAGAGAGAAAGAGCCGACAGCTTAAAAATTGAAGCGGACAACGCCACAGGGAAAGTCAAAGACCTCGAAGATGAGGTGGAGAAACTACGGCTCCAGATCGCGCAAGGCTCCAAAGGAAAAAAATAATCAATGGCCGCTAAAACGGTATCTGCCATATTGACGGAAGTTGTCGGAGAAGTAGTGTCGGACTTGTCTAACGCTGATATGCTTAAATATTTCATATCTGCCGCTCGTCAAGTTCCGACACTTATCCGAGAAAGGTCTTTTTTGGGTTCGGACACTTTAACAATAAGTTCGGGCTCCCAGACAGGCGATCTTACAGATTTAAGCCCAGCGTTTGTCCGGGAGAGATTCGTTTGGTGGGTTGACCCAGATGGTCATAGACAGCCGATCGTTAAGCCTCCATCACTTAGATATTTTCATGGAATATACTCCCCTGGCGAGAACGGGAATCCTGATTATTACAGGATCCTTGGCCAGACGATTGAAGTTGATCGCGCGGCGAACGAGGATTTGACTGTTGGCCTTGATTACTTTGCAGAAATAACGGATTCAATGACCGTGAATACCGCGATGACTATTGATGAGCAGATGGTTGAGGCAATAAAATTCATGACAAAGGCAGAGTATTACTGGCAGTACGAAGAGGATGAAAGGAAGTCCGATAAGGCCGAGGGTAAAGGGTTGAGATTAATAACGCGTCTTGAAGAAGAGTACCAGGACCATGAGTTCGGTGGACTCGTGGAAGAGACGGAGACCTACTAAGAGGAGGGGAATTGTGAAAAGAATATTGTTCATGGCTTTTGCGTTTATTTTTCTGATTTCAACTGTAGGATATTGCCAGAATCGCAGTTTTAGCGAGGTTTGTATCGACGTAACACTTAACGCCGACCCTACATCGGCCACCTGCACCGTGTTTATCGGGGACAAAGAGAAAGTTACTTTAGTCCTTAACGCGGTGATGGATTGGACAGATTCAGATCCGGACTTGGATTTGGATTTAAAGGTTGAGGTTAGCCAGTCACAAGCCGGGACGTTCTACGATGTTGATAATATCATTGACAAGACGGGGGTTGACTCGCCTGTGCAGTCTCTGATATCCCTTGCCTTGTCTGGGGCAAACACAGACACCACCCATGAGAATCAGTATTATCTCCCGCAGGGATTCACGGCGCAATACCTTAAAATAACATTAACGGCCACAAATTCAGATGCAGATGATACCATCGTCGCTGATCTGTTGGTGCATTATCAGCAATAGGAGGAAACCTTTGAAACAGATAATTGATAAATTAACTGAGTTGACGGGGATTTGCGAAATAAGAATTAAGAAGGTTGACTCCGAAAGAAGCGAACTGGCATCATTGCGGCTTAACCTCAACGAGCAGAAAGAGGAGCAAGCCGAGCGAACGGAATACTTGAAGGATGAGAACGAAAAATTAAACAGAAAAAAGCTCATCGCTGACACAATCCATCACGCTAACCAGATATTGAAAGAAGCGTCTGAAAAGGTTCAAAGCATTAAAAATGACAGGGAGGCTTTAGACCGGGAGTGTAAAGTACACAACGAAAGAATGAGCAGAGAGAAAAGGGAGTTTGACCGGAAAAAAGATAAAGCCGATAAGGAGAGAAAGTCCCTCAGTGTTGAAAAAGAAAGATATAAAACCGAGGTGTTGAACGAAATCGCAAAAGAACAAAAATTGAAGGCCATGAAAGAAAAAAAATAACACATGGGAACGATTAATGATTATGCTAATTTTCATCAAAGGCAGGCAGGATATCAGATATCCGACGAAGACGCTGACTCCACCGATAATGACGTCACGTATTACGGGTATCTAAATCAAGAAGGCGAATGGTACATCATGAAGGAGGATTTCGGTGTTGGCGGTGATGATGATCTTAAATCGTGGAGGTTTGCAAAAGGTAGCGCAAACTACACGACCAACTGGGCGGCTCGGCAGGCATTAACCTATGAAGATTTTGAAACAACTTTTAAATAATGCAGCACTTCTACTTATTACTCTCACCTTAGCATCCTCAGCACACGCAAAGGTGCACGGGCGCATGTCCAACCCGGAAACAAAAAAAAGAGATTACTGCATACAGATTGAAACGGAAGACCTGTCCGTGCGTAGCAAGAGGTGCAGGCCCTTGCGCGTGGCTGATGGCATGCTCGCAGACAATGACACTTATTTCTTGCTGGACACAGACGCTCTCTATATCCGTCAGGACGGCACAGCTCCCCCCACAGCAGACCAACCCTGGGCCGGCTTTGACATCGATAACGCGGGTGACGTATCCCTGAATTCTATCTCTGCCGCAAATGGATCTATTGTTATCAACGAGTCCGGGGCTGACAAGGATACTAGGATAGAGGGAGTCGGAGAAGTAAATGCTTTATTTATAAAGGGAAGTAATGGATTTGTTGGCATTGGGAGTAATGCCCCTGAAGGAATATTACACGTTGGATCAAATAGCATTAATCCTAACTTCTTAAGTGGAACTGATGACACCATACTTAGTGGTGGTCTTTTTGCAAGGACATATATTCTAGGTAGTGCAAATGCTGCTTTTGGATTAATAGATTCAGGTGCTGCAGCTGACGCCAAACTGTTTGAGTTCTTCAATAATAATGGGTTGGTTAATTTAGCTTCTCTTAATGATAATGGATTTTTCAGACACCAAAATATAATAACTATGGAACTTTTAACAGGTGACGTCGGAATAGGGACAGCCGGCGCCGTGTCTATTTTAGATGTCAATGGCGCAATAGGATTAGCCATTGTAACCGTCACAGGCGATACGACCCTGGACGCAACACATTCAACGGTTGTCGTGGATACCAACGGGGAAGACATCACGATCACTCTGCCGACGACAGCGAGTGCTTATAATTCAACCGACGGGATAGGTAGGATTTACAATGTCGTTTCTCATTATGACAATACCAGTGATGTAATCGTTGATGGGGATGGAGCGGAAACTATTAACGGGGGCGAAAACTTTCCATTGGAAGCGGCAGAGGAAATCTTAACAGTACAGTCAACCGGCACGGAGTGGATTGTTAAATAAGGAGAAATTATGAAAAAATTTTTACTGATTTCATTTTTAATTTTAAGTACTATTTCAAATAGTTGCGCAACGGAGTTACGTGATTCGAATATTACTCTGCAAGACACAGAGATAAGAGACGCTTTCGGAAGGTTAAGAGTAAGTCAGCCTTTTAATGTTTTCGACATGCAGTTTACCTATGGCCTGGAGCCGTTATTTTTTGAAGAAATCATTACCGGAGGCGGTGACGTAACCCATGTGGCAAATCTTTCCGCTGCAAGATTAACAACGGGAGGAACGACGGATGGGGATGGTGTTATATTTCAGACCGCAGAATATTTTCGTTATCAACCTATAAAATCACAATTTGTTGCGTGGACTTGTATACCGGGCACTAAGACTTCAAATGTCCGTAAGCGCATAGGGCTATTTGATGCTGACAATGGATTCTTCTTTGAGCAAGACGGAACTAATTTAAAGGTTGTGAGAAGGACTAAAACCTCTGGTTCCGTTGTAGATAATTCATTTATTCAAGGAAGCGGTGATGCGGGAAAAGACACCCAGGGTACTGGTTGGAATTTAGATCAGTTAGATGGTCAAGGGCCAAGCAAGATAACTTTAGATGACTCCAAAGACAATATTTTCATTATAGATTTCCAATGGTTAGGTGCCGGGCGTATCAGATACGGTTTTGATTTCGGCGGGCAGATAACCTATGTACACGAGATCAAATATGCCAATACAGCCACTGTACCTTTCTCTGTAACGGGTGATCTGCCATTTCGAGCAGAAATTTTTAATACAGCAACAGCCGCAGGAACAACAACCTTTGATTTTACTTGTGTGGGGATAGCCAGCGAGGGCGGTTTCAACCCTTTGGGTATCCCAGGCTCAACGCAAAGCACAGCGTTGAGGAATGTAACCACGGGAAATGATCCTTTACCGATCATATCAATCAGACCCAGAGTTACCCTTAATTCCATCACATATAGAGGGGTGATCATCCCAAAGGCTTTTGAAATAATATCCGAAGATACAACGGTAAGGTATGAGCTTATTTTAAATGGCTCACTGACAGGGGCTTCCTTTGCTGATGTGGATACCACCAACAGCGGCGTTCAGGTAGACGTGGCCGCCACAGCGATAAGCGGAGGGCTGGTTATTGACAGCGGCTTTCTTACGGGCGCAAGGGATAAAACAGAAAGCGGCCACATAGGTGAGGACTTGATGAATAAATTATTCTTATCAAATGACGTAGCGGGGACAACATCTGATATACTTACCATAGCGGTGAGTATCATTAACAGTGCGGGAACTGCCTCGGATGTCGGTGGCTCTTTTACTTGGAAGGAGGAGCGTTAATGCAGCTCATAATAACCATTGATGAAGCGAAGTTGGCTGTGCTGTCAACAGCCTTTGGATATCATGCTAAAAGAAAAGAAACAAAGGAGAACTTTATTTTAAACAAAATTGTAGAATACGTTGATAACCGATGGAGGGCTGGAATAACAGAGATAAAGACGGCAGAGGCTCGGAATGATGTTAAGAATATCATTTCTTCATCTGCTCCAATAAAGGGGGTGCTAAAATGAAACAGATCATAGCGTTATGCGTGTTGGTGGTGTGTTTAACTGGATGTTCAACGATTGCCACTCAGTCCAAGGATGGTAAAACATTAAAGATTCATGGATTCGGAAAAGCTAAGTTCGATAACGGTGCAGAGATTTCAGGTGAACCAATGCTTAAATTTCCAACCATGAAAGTGCAGAATTAAGGAAAGTGTTAATGCTGATCGAAGAACAGGAAAGACAATGGCGCGAGAACTTTTTTTATCCGGGAGGTTGATATGAAAGCACAATGCAATGACGTCGCGGACATACTTTTAATATTATTCTTTGGATTGGGGCTTCCTTTATTAATTTTGAGCGCGGGGAGGTTTATGCCATGACCGTAGACGAAAAACTGGACAAGATTCTGGAAATCCTCAATGGTAACGGGAAGATCGGGCTTTGCGCGAAGGTGACTATTTTGTGGGGGGTCAGCCTGTTTCTTGTGGTTTCAGTCTCCGGACTATTATTGAGGGCCTATATTTTGAGGTGATAATGCCAAAACTCACCTGGCCAGAGATCAGCGAAATATCACACGCTTTAAAAAATGAAAGGGTTGTTATTTGTGGCGCGATCCTTGGATTAAAAAAGGCGGATAAGAGGATAAAGCGAATCGTGACGCGGTTGGATAGAATGATACTCAAACATGAGGATGATAATGTTTAGTTGGCTTAAAAAACTCCTCTCCATGATCCGCCCGGTCAAAAGGACTCCTGCCGGGACGAAGTTGAAACGAGGGGTTAAGGTTGAAGGGAAATTTTAACTTAAAAAGAAAGAGGTGAAACATGTTTAAAAAAAGAGTGGCTTTGTTTTTAATCCCGGTAATGCTGGCCGCAACCGTGGCTTTTGCTTTTACGCGCGACTGGGATGAGTCGGATCCAATTGATCACAGTAAAAACAACACATGGCCCGCAGAGATCCGGGAGGTCATGGCTGACGTGGCCGAAAGGTTGACTTATCTGTACGGGTTTGCTTCCGGGGAAACAGCGGTGGGAGCAAAGAGGATCCCTTTTGAGGTTCAAGGTTCGGACCCCGGCGCAACGGCTAATCAGATAAAATGTTATTCAAAAGACGACGCCGGGAAGGCTGAATTATTCTGTCAAGATGAGGACACGAATGTTATCCAGATAACAAGTGCCGGAGCTTTTGCCGCCGCCGCGTCTTGTTCTGCTGTGTATCCAGTTGGTTCAATTTACATATCGACGGTATCAACGGACCCGGGAACGCTTTTAGGGTGTGGTACATGGGCAGCATTTGGCGCAGGGAAAGTTTTGGTTGGGCTTGATTCCGGAGATGGCGATTTTGATACGTCCGAGGAAACAGGGGGAGCAAAGACGCATGATCACGGGGGGACGACAGATACGGGATCAAGCAATGATCTCGCACAAGACGGAAGCAATCTAACTATCCCACATGAAAACCATACACATGTTGTGCCGTCGGACAGTTTAGTCCAGCCTTACATTGTCGTATATATGTTTAAAAGGACAGCATAGGAAGGGTTAAACAATGCCGTCAGCGATCTCATCAGCCGCACTTAAACATCCTATCTTCCTTCCCAGTAAGGGGCCGGAATCGGACAAGCCTAAAGAGTTCCTGCAGGATATTGTTTCTCCATACTCGCGCAACATGGAACTGCTTAATGAACTCGTTCAGGGGCGGGGCGGTCTGGCTAAGCTCGTATCAACGCAGTTGTCCGGGTACATCCTATCTCAGCCGTTCCTTTCAAAATTTAGCGGAAATAAATTCAACCTGTGCTGTACGCCGAAAGATATTTATTCTCTGGATTATGCAAATACCCGATTCGATATTCTGACTCCTGTTTACACAACTGGAACGATCGAGATTCAGGCGGGGACGCCGACAATATTAAGGGGATCCGGGACATTGTGGGACGCAAACGCGAAGGCCGGCGATTATGTCAAGATTGGGGCAGGATCCATCCACACAGATTCAACCTGGTATGAAGTCGAGTCAGTTGATTCAGATACATTAATAACGCTGACATCGGCGGCCGCGACAACGGGGGCGGGGGCCAGTTATGTCTTAAGACAGATATTTACCGGGGGGAACACGGATTATTGGGATTGGGAGCAGTTTCTTGACGAAAACATAGGCGAAGTTGTCATTATGACGAATGGAGTTGACAAGCCTTATTATTGGACAGGATCAGGGCAGGCGACTATCTTCGGGACCCTTGCCACGGGCTTCACAACCGCGAAATTTGTTGATGTTTACAAAGACCGAATTTTGTTTTTAAACACCGTTGAGGGAGGAGCGAATCAGCCACAACGGTTAAGGTGGTCAGGGGTGGCCGATCTTACGAGTTATCTTGACATCGACTTCCGTGATTTTGTTGATGAACCAACTTTTATAACAGCAACGGGAAGATACGCCGGATTTCACGTTGTATTCAAAGCAACTAACGCGTATGTCGGCAGGCACGTTTCCGGGGCAGATGTCTTTGACTATGATTTAGCGACTGAGTGTGAAGGGTGTCGGTCAAGGTTTTCAGTTGTTGAACATCAAAAGTTTCTCGCGTATTACGGGAGTGATAAGAAATTTCATAAGTGGAACCTTCTTCAAGATATTATAATTACTGAGGCGACATTTCCGGAAACAAAAGAATTTGATCCGAATACTGATGAGTTTGTCCAGGGGTTTGAAATAAAACACAGAAATCAAATTCGGTGGTTCTGCCCTTTCGGGGACACTGATTTGTTCAACTATATCACCGTCTGGGATTACGTTAAAGAAGATGTCAAGGTGTGGGATACTGCTGAGGCAAACGCTCTTTCGTGTATGGGAAGATTATTTTTAAATGATGACGTTTATGCCGACGATGCTGTTTTTGGAGAACTTTATGCAGACGAAACAAGCGGATTTGCCGACGACAGTTCACAGCTTGCTAATGCGGCCTTGACGCTGTACGGAGGCTATGACGGATACTTAAGGATTGCAGATAGCGGGACAGATGATGACGGGTCGACATACACGCGGCTATTGCGGTTTAAGCGGTTAAACTTTAGAATGTCTGACAGAAGAAAGAGACTGCAACGTCAAAGGTGGTGGCTTGATCAAGAGGCGTCTGGGACCGTTACAATAAAAATGAAGTTAGACGAAAGCAGTTCGTATGAGCCTGAGACAAAAAGCATTTCTCTTACCGAAACGGGGAAGGAAGTCGTGAAAAAAATGATTACATGGAATAAACACGCGATCACATTCCAACCGGAAATATCAGCGACAAACTTTTTTGCTTTGCATGGGTTTAACAATTATTTTTTCCCGAAAGGACTTGGGTGATATTGTGAAACTGAGACACGTATCCTCGGTTAAGACGCCAAGTATAAGTATGGCAACCGGGCCAGAGAATCAAGCAATTTTCAGGCAGTTAATGAGGCTCATCTATGACACATTTGTAAATATTTACCAAGACCTTTTGAATTTAAGCGTGACGATAATAGCGACACTCCCGGCCGCCAGTAAGGACAACGTCGGGAAATTTTATCTTAAAACAAACGCAGGGGCGATAGACACATTACATATAGTCGTATATGACAATTCTGATAGTTCGTACAAATTTCAGGAGGTGACGTTGTCGTGACATCTACCGCCAAAAATAATCTCTTCGGGCTTAACATTGGTAGGATTTTTGTGGAATCTTTTGTGTGCGCTGTCAGAAGAAAAACACATGAGGTTGGTTATTTCATTGTTTGTTTTAACCTCGTCGATATGATGGACAACTAAATGCCGTAGGGAGGTGCGCTATGAGTTTTTTTGATGATATGTTCGGTTCAGGCAAGGGTGTTTCGGAAGTTGCGGATCCGTACGCGGGGGTCCGAGAGTCTTACCTTAAGTGGCTCACTCCTGAGATCGGAAAGGCTGGCCCGAGCTATCCAGGACAGCTCGTTGCCCCCATGTCCCCACAGGAAACCCAATCTTTTGATTTTCTGAGAAAGTATGGCGAGGGTGGGATCACGGCAAGCCCGACATTCCAGCAAGGGAAAAGTGAGATTAGTAAGACTTTGACGGATCAATACAATCCGGCGACCTCTCCGTATTATCAAGCGGTTAAGGCAGAGGCTTCAAAGAACCTCCAGGATACACAGAAAGAGATCGCCAGTAAGGCCGCAGGTGGAGGTAGGTATTGGGCAGGGGCAAGGCTTGGAAGGCAACAGGAGGCGGCCAGCGAGACCGAGAGAGGGCTTAACACCCTCTTAGGCACGATGGCAGAAACAGAACGGCAGAGGCGCCTAAATGTCCTTCCGCAAGCATTTCAGTACGGTGAGGCTGAGGCACGGGAACCTTTACAGAAAGCAGAGGCATTTCAGAGAGTTGGCGCGCTTCCGAGGCAAATAGAGCAAATGTTAAATACAGCGAATTATCAGGATTGGCTCCAGGCAAATGTTGATTATCCTATGCAGATTGCTCAGATGGCTCAGGGAACACAGCAAGCGCCGCTTTACCAACAAAACACACCCGGATTTATAAGAGAGCTGTTGCTAGCGGTTGCCCCTGAGGTAGCAAAAGGGGTCGGTGGCGCGGCGGCGGGAGGGGCTTAATATGGCGAGTTATCGTATTCTGCCGGCAGTCAGTTCAGGAGGCGGGGAGTTTGGCGAAGCGTTGGGTCAAGGTGTAAGCGCGTACAGGAAAGGTGTGACCAGAAGAAGAAAAAAAGAAGAGGAAGAAGAAAAAAGAAGCGCTTATCATAAAGCGGCTCTGGAGTCAGAGGAGGAGGAAAAAACCGAAGCCGTATTAAAGGATCCCGGAAAGACAATCAAGAGGGCTATGCTCGGGCTCGGGGATCCGGAAGTCGTGGGACCGGCGTTTGGTGTTGATAAACCTAAGCCAGTTGAAACTCTTCACGGCCCAATTATCGGCGAAGCTGACCAGGATTATGGTCAGGTTGTCCAGAGAGCATTAAAGGAAAGATTCGCGCCGAATGTCGAGCAGGGCGTTATCGCAAGGGATTTCTTGGGGCTTCCGCAAGAGAAGGCGCCAAGAAGGACAACCTTTAATGAGGATGCGAGAAAAGCCGTCGCAGGTGAAATGTCTTGGGATGAATTAAAGAAAATCCACCCTGAAAAATACGAAATGATTGATGCCTTGGAATTGGAGTTCCCGAAAGCCCCTTTATCCCCAGAGCAGAAATTTTTATATGAAAAAACGGGAAGAAAGGCGGTATTAAACAAAGACAAAAGCATATCGTCTGAAAGAACAATAACGGTTGAAATGGATGGGAAGCACTATGTTTTACCAACAATCATTGATGGAAAACAGCTATCAGAAAAGGATGCCGTTGATTATGCGGTGAAGAATAAGTCTTTTTTGGGTTCCTTTGATACTGCGGAAGAAGCAAAAACATACGCCGAAAACCGAAGCCGACAATCAGATTTGCTGGCCGGGGGATCAGGAAGGTTGCAGAAAAGTCGTATTAGCGATGTTGCCGCAAATTTTCCCGATGCACCTCAAGGCAAGGTTTTAGTTATCTCCCCTGAGGGGCAGAAAGGCTATATTCCAACAAAAAATTTACAAAAGGCTTTAAAAAATGGCTTTAAAGTCGCTAAATAAATACGCTGATATCGGCTTTGAGCCTATCAGCCCGCGAAGGCCCGCCCCGGATCCGCGCGAGGCATTGTCCCCAGTTCAAAGACTTCTTACAAACCCATCCATCAGCAAAGCTATTGATTTTTTAAGCGGCGCTCCTGAACAGCCGCCCGCGCCTCTCCCAGTAAAGCCTGCGCCTCCTCCGCTCATACCTTGGCCAGGGGATCCCATGCCAGTAGAGACGCCGTCCATGCCTTTTATGACGGCTCCGGTTCCGGAATACACTCAACCACCACCCAAGAAACCTATTGCCGAAATTCGATCTTTACCGAAAGATCGCAAAATAAGGCCTAAAACTCCGGAAGAAATTCAACAGGATTTTGATTTTTCTGTGAGTAAAATGGCTGATGAAATTTTCACTAAGTCGACAGGTCTTACCCCAGAAGAAGGGATCGCAGGAAAAGAAAAATTACGTAATGTCATGTCAAGGGCGCCATTGGCCGGGATGGCAGTCGTTAGCCCGCTGATCGCGTTAGGGTTCGAGTCATTAAACCAAGCAAAAAGCGTTATTGTCAGTAAGATTAAAGATGAGAAATATTCACCTTTAGAAATAAGAATGTTGTCTGAACTTATCCCAGATGATGTGAGCAATATTGTTAAAATCGGTTCTACCGTTGCAGAAAATTTGGCAGATATAGCTTTGATGGGAGCGTCAACAAATTTAGCGAAACGAGGACTTCTTAAAGACACTCTTAATGTAATAGGAAGGAAATTAACAAAGGCGGGATACGGGGAAGGAAAAATCGACATTAACCTTGATGCCCTTAAACAAGCGGCTAAAGGAACGACATTAGAGGCCGAGGCTTCGAGGTGGATAAAAGCGAAAACCGCGACTGTCATCCCGAAAGGAAAGATAGGTAGAGTACAACCACCTCCCACGAAGGGTGTTCCTCAACCAATAATAAAGCCTCCAGTAGTTGAAACAGGTGTCCCTATAGTCAAAGAGCCTTTAAGGCCAGTGGTTAAAATGCCTCCTGCTATTAAGAAGCCAGCCGAGTGGATAAAGCCACTTGAAAAGCCTGTAGAGGTACGAACACCGACACAGCTTGAAGCCGAAAGACTGATGAAGAAAAAGCCGGATGTTTCACGTGAAACATTGCCGAAAAAAGTCGCACCTCCTACAAGGCTACCAAAGCCGACAATTTTTGAACAAGAAAGACCCTTAAAACCATTAAAGCCTGCCGCTCAACTGGAAGCGGAAAAACTTGTCAAGCCGTCCTTTTTCAAAAAAATGAAAGAGAAGGTCGCGGCTAAGACTGGACTATTTGTCAAGCGCGTACCTGAGACTGCTAAATTAATTCAGGACTTGAAGCCCGTTGAATCTCCGCAGGAGATGGTTGAGAGAATCAAGCAACTTAATAAGTTTGCTCAGTCTCATGCTATTTTGAGAAAGGCCGGCGGGAAGATGTCAAGGAGGGCTGCAGGGGTATTCCGGCCAAAAGGAAAAGAGGTAGCAAAAGAAGGTGAAGTTCTATTAAGAAAACAATATATTAAAAATCCTGCTGATTATATGTCAACATTATCGCATGAATTAGGCCATGCCCTTGAATGGAACATGCTCGGGGATATAAACAGGAATACGCTTAAGGTGTTTGGTGACAAATTAACGAAGGAAGAATCTCGGGGGATTCACGATGAATTGATAGCGGTATCTAAAAAACTGGTTGGAGAATCTGAATACAACAGTGAGCGGCAATATTACGGAATGAAAACGGAATTGTTGGCAAGGTTCCTTGAAAAGATGTTTGTCGCTCCGGGGGACATGATGGAGTTGGCTCCTAACGCAATGAAATCATTTGAACAACAATCAATTCAACATCCAATTATTAAAGAATACATAGAAGCCATTTTAAGTAATATTGACAAAGGCGCACCTAAAGTCGTTTTGTTGCGGGACATTAGAGAGACCTATCAGAAGCATCTTGGAAAAAGGGTTGGTGATATTGCGTATGATGAGGAGAAGGTTCATAGCGTTATGCAGGAAAGAGGGAAGTTTGTTATCGGGAAGCTGATAGATAAAAAATTTAAAAATGTCAAAGATGATCCCGCCGCATTATTTAAAGCCGCTGAATCCATAAAAGTAACCAAAGGGGATGTTCCTGAGTTCGGGACCAGGGATTTTGTTGTTGCGAAAACGGAGGAGGAAGCGAAAACGCTTGACGCTACTGGATGGGAGCAAATAGGCGAAGCGATCATAGACGGCGTTAAGTATCCGAAATTCGCAAAACAAAGATATTCCTTTTCAGAAGCAAAAACGGTATTTGATAATTTAAGCCCGGAAGGACAGAGATTGATTAAGGATTTCACAGCTGAAAGAGAGGCGGCGAAGGATTACTTTAACAGAGAAGTAATCAAGGACGTTCATAAAATAGAGGGGAATATTGAGGGATGGGTACATCATTACTTTGAAGATAAACCAAAAGTGTTTGGGAAAAAGTTAAAGTTCAGGGAGAAAGTCGCCGGGGTCAGAAAGAAGCGTGAAGGGGTGGAGGGGTACGTGGAAGACTTCAAGAAGTCCATGCATAAGGTTTTAATTGATCTGGAGGGCGAGAAGGTCTTTAACGATTTTATTACAAGGCAGATGGCAAGGGTTACGAAGCCTATCGTTGAGGGTGAAAATCCTGACCCTGGATGGGTTGAAGTTGTGGGAAAATTGAAAAAAGGGGTCGGGCTCCCTCAAGAAAAGAAGATGATCGTAATCAAGGGAGGCAAAACTTTTATTCCAAAACAAATAAGATACCAAATGCCGAAAGAGATTTACGAGCGCTATAAATTATGGAATGGCCTTGTCGACGAAGCGTCTACGGCTGTTCGGATAGTCAATGACTTAAATCGGTATTGGAGGATAAACATATTGACGCATCCCGGATCTGCCGCAACAAATTTTATAAGCGGCGGTATTCAATATTCTTCAAAAATTTTAACTGATTTTTATAAGGAAACTCTCACAGGCGATATTAAATATGAAAAGACACGGCAGAATCTTTCCGCGATGTTAAAGGTTTTACTGCCGAAAGGATGGATGGATGCCCCTGACTGGGTGTATGGCGGTGATCTGTCTAATTACTATGGTCAATTTACATCACAGCAGGGCATCGTTGACCAATCAATACAATCGTATGGGGATAAGGCTTTAAAATTATACGGAGCCGTTGAGCGGTACTGGAAAAAGACAATCTCTACGGCTGAGAATGTTAGTGATCTAAAGAGTCTGGGTGAGGTTACAACGGAAGGATTGAGACTGCCAACGAAGGAAGAAAGGGATATGTTGGTTGAACTTAATAAGGAAGTAGACATATATGCTTATGACTATGACAATGTCCCTGTATGGCTGCAAGCGCATCAGCGCAGTACATTAGGTCAATTAATTAAACCATTCGCAAAATATCCATACAAATACGCCAAGCATGTCTTGAGAATGACAGGAGAGATATTTGACAAGACAGTACCCTTGCATGACAGATTGGCGAAATTGTTATCATTATCGACAATAGTCGCTCTGTACGCCAATTACAGCCGAAACCGTAAAGAGAAACAAGAAACGCCAGAGGCCACCGTCGACATACCCGCCAGAATGTCCACGCGCGGAAGGCTGTATATGAGGAAAGATGACGAAGGGAAAGAGATATTTACACGTGTAGCAAAGTATCCGTTTATAAATCTTACCGAAGCTGGTATGCAATTTACGCAGGGCAACTGGGAAACCGGGAAAGACATAGTGTCTGACATGCTCGGGTCGTTGGGGCCTGTCGGGGATACTGGATTATTAGCATTGGATTATCGCAATAAATACGATCAATATACCCCAGTACCTATTATATTGGGTGACAACATGGCGACATTTATATTAGGATACAGGATTTTAAACGATGTGTCTCGGGCAATGGATCCGTTCAAGAGACGACAAAAAGAATGGTATCAACCATTCACAAAAATTATTCCGACGACAAACGCTGATTTACAAAAAAAGTTGCACGGAGACATACGGACGGTCAAGGTACCCGTTGAGGGAAAAATCAAACATCCACCGGGATACAAAGGAACCAGGACAACCGTTGACAGAGTGCTTGAAAATTACTCAGAGGATATTTTATTAAGTTTATTTACCGGGATTTATCAAACAAGAATAGATCCAGAAGAAGTAAAAGCTATGATAATCAGGAAGGAAAAGGACATTAAAGCAAGAGAAAAGAAAACGCGAGAAACAACGATAGGTGAGGAGGGAAGAATATCAAAGAAGTTGTGGCTTAAAACTCAATCATACAATAAAAAAATTGAGGGTGATCAAAAATATATCAAGGGAGCTGGTGGAAAATGGAGGGAAGTATTTATAAGGCAAGGAAAAAAAGGGGGTAGGAGAGAACCCGGCTATGCAGACTTAGGTTTTGAACCGATTACCAAGTAACATACCCAGGATTGTCTAAAAGCATTGCCACGCCGAGGACGCAAGTTGTCGCCAAGCCATAAACAACGAAAAGGAACAACCATCCGGTGATGGCGTGAAATGTTAAAAAAGCAAATCGTTTACAAGTCATGAATTAATGATATCATGTAATCACAAAATGTCAAATCCCTTCCGAATCCTGTGCGTGTCCCTCGCGATCATCCCGCTATGCGGATCCTTGACCCTCGGGCCATTTTTATCAATTCCCAACTCAAAAGAATTTCTCGCAATCATGTCCATCCTGGGGATTGTCCTGCTTGGAAGCCTCGCGCATGGCCGAGAGCCTCAAAAAACACACAACATCCCCCTTTATCTCCTGATAGCCTTTCTCCCGATCTCCGCATATTCCGCGCCGCCCTTGCGCCTTATGTACGGTAGCGCCAACATTGGAAACCTCTGGATATGGAAGGGCATGGCTTGGGCGTTTGCCTATTTCATGCTTTACCGGGCTATTTTAGCACTCTCAATCAGCGAGTGCCAAAAGAAGACTATCGCCAAATGTATCGGATGGTCAGCGATCATATCAGCCGGGTACGCGTACCTCCAGACTACGGGGTTGGATCAGTGGCAATTTACAAAATCTTACTGGCACATAGGGAATCCGTTGGCCGCGGACATTACGGCCGTAATCGGGAACCCTACATATCTTGGGGTGTGGCTTGTGATGTGCTTGCCATTCCTGTGGCTTTTCTTTAAGAAACGGTGGACATTTTTTGTTGCCGGGGCGGCCATTCTCACTCAGAGCGATTTTGCCATAGGGGGCCTCGTTTTTTTGGCTGTATTTATGGCCTGTATGCGCGCGCGCGGCACGGCTTGGCTTAAGGCCATGGCAGTGAGCGTTATCATAGCCGTTTTGACCGTGGCGGGCTTCTGGGGCGATATTCGCCCTAAAATAACCGACAATTCCAGATTTGCCATGTGGGAGCAGGTTGTTAAGGACTGGAAGGGGCCGTGCATCAAGATACAAATAACTGAT
>JAUVFC010000148.1 GCA_030594505.1 Desulfobacterales bacterium | reverse complement strand
TGGGTTTAAAGCCATTCAATAGCAAAAATCTTTCGAGCACGCGCAGGTCTTGACAAACATCGCCAGAGGAATAATTGGGTAGCTGTTCGTATTTAACAGTCTTCAATCCAGCAGGAGGAGGCGTTGATTTGACGAAGGTTGGATACGCCAACTCAGTCAATGCAGAGACTGCCGCAATTTTTCCGTTCAAGTCCGCTGCGCAACCCTTAAAAATTGCGCCGCGTACCGTTTGTACAAATGCCTTGTAGCATGGAATTCCCAGATCAGAAGTCATATCTAAAAATTGGATGTGAAGGCCCTTCTCCCTACAAGCCTTCAAGGTATGGTCTATTGCCGGATCTTCCGCTTCCAACAAGAAACATTTTTCTTTAGAATAGAGCGCAACCCTTTCTGAGTCCCTCTCTATATATTCTATTAGCGCGTGTAACTTGGCCCCGTCCAGGGTGTTCCCGGCCGCCAGGCCGTTCGACGATATTCCGCTGGTAAGGCTGATTTCGTCAAGATTGCAGAACAAAAAGATAAATTGTGCCGGCACGTAAATCTCACGGCTCCCATCCTCTTCAAGCTCTTCACCAACAATCCAATATAATTCTTGATCCTCATAGGGAACCTCAAGATTCATAACATTTGGATCCAGTACATTCAATCCCTTAACTTTTAATTGAGTGTAGCTTGATTTGACCAGGCTAAATTTTTTATTATATCCGATGGCTTGATTGTTGGAAAAGCTTGAAAAAGACGAGTATCTTTCCAACATCTCCATCAAATAAGAAGCCCTTGCCCCATCTTCTTCCACGCCTTTTCCGTAACTGGTTTGAGGGCCTGTCAGCCTCCATCTGTTCCTACCGGTTGATACCTGCAGGTCCAGGTTCCAAGATCTCTCGAGGGCATAAGGACTAAGAGATCTTACCGTTCTCTTTTCCGTTCCGGTTAGCAGGTTAATGGCTGTCAGCCTGTTCAAGGTTTTTTTCACGGTCTCTTTTGCTGTTGTAGTTCTCAAAGATATCCCGACATTAAATGACTTACCGTCTGATTGTGAGCATACATCTCTGATGTGGACAATTTTCTTTTCATCCCCATCAATATCTTTGAAATCAAAGGGGATGGGGAACTCAACATCTTCTATGTAGGGCAAGGGGGTATGGTTGTAAACATTTTCGGAAAACAGATTCATCCAATAACAACGAGAAGGACAGTTCTTATCTAATGCCCATCTTATAAATATCAAGGGGGTATGCCGAGCTAATTGCTCTACATCCCCCTGTTCAATTTTCTTTCGAACAGCATGAAATCCATCGTATAAGACAGATGTTTGGTAAACCGCTGCCAAGAGCAGAGAATCGTCTTTTTTCGCCTTGATTAGCGTGCCAAGCTCATCTTCGTCAAATTCAACCAGCCGGAACAACAAATAATTGTGCATAAACTGGTCATTGGGATGATCTCGAAGATATTCGATTATTTCATCAACACCCATGTCATTGGCAGGCACACAGGAAAAATAACCTATACCGGTTGAGTTACGAACAAACTTCATTTCGTACATTATGAACTCAGAATCTTTTCCCATATGAATCTTTTAATCTCCTCCGTCCTCTGACTTCTCAACTCATACCAGCATGAGAATCCTCAGGCAAGGTCTATTATATTGTAACAGCCTGTTTATTCTCGACACCACCCTGTCTTTCTGATATGCAAACTGTTATGAAGTCGTCAAAATTGGACTCACCAACTACACAGTCAGAGAATATTCCCGACAATCATAGAAATCAAAAGTTGCCTCGTACGCACTGCATCCGGTGCGGCGCCTGTTGTATCAAGGGAGGACCTGCGCTTCATCTGGAAGATATAGGCATATTGAAAACCAAGGGCATCAAGAGATCGGACCTTTATACCATAAGAAAAGGGGAAACTGTCCATAATAATGTCGCGGGCAAACCCTCCATACTTTCTGAAGAGATTATAAAAATCAAGGGAACAGGAGAAGATTATTCTTGTATTTTCTATGGCCCCGACGAAAAAGGATGCAGAATATACGCGAACAGGCCAATAGAGTGCCGCGTTTTAAAGTGCTGGGACACCAAAGACCTTGAAGCTATTTTTGAAAAAAACAGGCTTTGCCGAAAACAGCTTATCACTCCCGACACCTCACTGGCGCACATCATTTCCGCCCACGAACAAAGATGCTCTTACCTGACGCTTGAAACATTGATAAATAAAATGAGGGAACCGGAGGCAGAAGACGCGGTTGAAAAGGCCCTTGAACTACTCCATTTCGACCACAACCTGCGACCCTTGGTTGCTCAGAGACTTGAACTGCCGATAGAAGAAATGGATTTTTTCTTTGGAAGACCATTTACAACAACCATCAAGATGTTCGGTCTTCAAGTCAAACAGGATGGAGATGCCTTTTTGCTTACTCCGATAGAACAAAAAATTGGGGGGCTGCGCTATTTAGCCACGAATTGACACAAATGAACTCGAATAAAAAAATCATATACAAAGATTGATGGTTAAGTTTGGGAATACGTATGTTCTCAATAAGTTCTGACAAGTTAAAGAGGATACCGGTTTTCTGCTTTATTCGTGTAAATTCGTGTTCATTCGTGGCCAAATAGATAGTACTATCTTTTCTTATGCCAAATAAACTTTCCAATACAAATGCGTCCCAAAAACCGACCCGCTTTCTTCAAAACCCTTTCCTCTGGGCAGGGACCACCTATTTTGCCGAAGGGCTTCCATTTTCGATCGTACGCCAAATTTCGAGTGTCTTTTTCAAAGACCACAATGCCACGCTCCAGGCCATCGGTTTAACATCCCTCTATGGTCTTCCATGGACACTCAAATTCCTATGGGCGCCGTTCATAGAATCGGTTGGGACAAAAAGGAAATGGCTCTGCCTGATGCAGCTTTGCCTTGTGGTTGTCGCTCTTCTGATGGCGTTTGCCTCGACGCTTCCGGAATCTCTCAAGTTCGTAGCCATACTATTTTTTGTAATGGCCGTCCTGTCCGCAACAAATGATATTGCCATCGATGGTTATTATATGGAGGCATTGGACGATGACGGCCAGGCAAAGTTTGTGGGATACCGGGTGATGGCATATCGACTGGCGCTTATCGCCGGCGCCGGCGGTATCGTGGCCCTCGTGGGAAAGACAAACTGGCTTGCCGGATTTGTTCTGGCAGGAATCATATTCGGCGTCCTCGTTATCTATCACCATACGTCTCTTCCCAGAGTTGAAATCGAAACCCGGCCTATATCAAACATATGGCGCAGCGTATTGAGCGGAAAAAATATACTTATCATGGCAGGCGCGGTTCTCCTGTTTTTCACAGCCAAAACACTGATCGCGTCAGATCCCTTCAGAACAATAACCGCCCCTCTCAGACCTTACCTCAATCGAATGTCTACTCCGGATTGGATCGCGCTTGCTCTTTTACTCGTTATTACATCCCTGCTTATCGCTTTTAAACCGCTTAAAAGAAGGCTTGAACAATCAGACTCCATAGTTGGGAACTCGTTTATATCTTTCCTTGACCAACCAAAGATCAAGCAAATCCTTTTATTTGTCATACTGTACAGGGCCGGAGAGTCGCTCCTGTCATCCATGTCCACCCCTTTTATCCTTGATATCGGGATCACCAAATTCGAATTCGGGATTATCTCCGGGACCATCGGGACCCTCTGTTCAATTGCCGGAGCCGTGGCAGGCGGATGGCTGATATCACGCTATGACCTTATCCGAACGATCTGGCCCATAACGCTTGGCCAGAACCTGACCAATCTGGTCTACATGGGGATGGCGTATAAATTCAGCCATCTTGTCGGGCATCCGGAACTCGGCGCCGCCGATATAGGAATGGTTGGAGTTGTTCATGCCATAGACCAGCTGGCCGGAGGATTAGGGACAGCAGTGTTTGTTACCTTTCTCATGCGAACCTGCAAGGAAGAGTACAAGGCGTCACATTTTGCCATAGTCTCCGGGCTCATGAGTGTCTGCGGCACATTGATGGGGGTCGTAAGCGGCTTTTTAGCCGCCTCGTTCGGCTATGTCCTCTTTTTTGGGCTGAGTTTTATGGCGTCAATACCAGGAATGATTCTGCTCTTCCATGTCCCGTTTTTGCGTCATAGATTAAAGGAAGATAAGAGGTAACTACTCAGGTTCAAGGTTCCGGGGTTCACGGTTCAAGGTTAGAGAACGATGGGAATTGAACCTCTGAACCTTGAATCTCTGAACCTTGAACCTCTGAACCTCTGAACCCCTGAACCTCTGAACCCCTGAACCTTGAACCCCTGAACCTTGAACCCAACAACCTGAGTAGTTACGATAAAAGAGGATAATATCTATTGAATGGTCTGGGAACCGTGCAACATCAATGGGTCTATTCCCATAGATCGGAAGGCTTTTTCCCACATTTTATCATGAGGGGTGTTAAAGAGTAATTCGGTTGTGATGTCGTGAGTGAACCAGGCTCCGGTGGAGACCTCGTTCTCCAACTGTGAAGACCCCCATCCACTACTGCCTATAAATACATAGAAATCCGGCTCACCAACTTCCGAGAGCTCACGCAAGCCTTCTAATGTAAAACTGAGACTGATAAATTCATTTATTTTGATAGTCTCTTCCCAGTCGTATTGACTTGAATGGACAAAACATACATGATCATAACCAACAGGTCCTCCCAGAAGCACACGTTTATCAGAAGGGCCGACATACTTAATCTTTAAGGTCGACAAGAACTCCGTCATGGTGGTTTCCAGAGGACGATTGATTGCCACTCCAAAGGCCCCTTTTTCGTTATGCTCTACCATCAATACCACAGACTGATAGAAATTAGGATCTTTGAGCTCGGGAGACGCAATTAAAACCCCGGGGGCAAAAAAATCAGTTACATCATTATTGTCCATTGCCCTATCCAATCGGCATGCACCAACCAAGCAAACAAACATCTCGCAAGGAGTGCACGACAAAAATATTTTTAATTATTTTAACGATACCATAATTATGGCACGTTGACAATTCT